>JAKAJA010000086.1 GCA_021814085.1 Acidobacteriota bacterium
GCCACGGAATCACCGGCCTGGAGGCGTTCGAGCACGGGGCCGAGCCGCCGCTCCTCGTTGCCGGTGAAGTAGGACTGCATGGGCTTCTGGATGTCGTAGCGCGAGGTGAGGGTGCGGGTCACCCGGGTGTCCTCGCACAGGATGAGGTCCACCGACCGCAAGGTTTCCAGGGCGCGCAGGGTGATGTCCTTCAAATGGCCGATCGGCGTTGCCACCATGTAGAGTGTGCCCATGACCCCCTCTGGGTTGGCGGATTATAGCACAGGACCGAATTAATAGAAGAAAAGGGCCGGCTCGCGCCGGCCCTCTCTGCGCCAGATGCACACCCGCTACTTCTGCCAGTCCACGGGGAAGGGGACCTCGATGTGTGTCTTGCTCTTGGGATCATCGTACGTGAGGGTGTAGTTGCCCGCCGCCTTCCCCGCGGGGTTGGGGAAGTAGAGGAGGGTGTTGCAGTAGGTGAGGTTGGGAAGCTCCACGTGGTCGTAGAGAATGCCCGGCACGCCCCCGGGGTTGGGGAAGAAGCACACCTTCGAGATGTACTGCTGGGCGAGGAATACGGAGCTCGCGTAGTCCGGGAGGCGACGGATCATGGTGTAGTCACCGCCAATCAGGCTCGAGCTATAGGCCTTCTGGAGCTCTTCCGCGCTGGGAAGGGCGAGCTTGGCTCCCGTGGGGTCGGTGAGGACGAAAGACCCGCGGTCGGCGTGGATGGTCTTCCTGGAGCTGTTGCCCAGGAACACCACGATGGGGAAGTATTTCTCCCCTCCACGGTATCTCGCCACGTCCACGTCCAGAACCATCGTGACGTCATCGCTCTGGCCCTTCCAACCGTAGGTGGACAGCTTCTTGAGCTCCGTGCCTGCGGCGACGGCGGCGAGGGCCATGAGAAGAACCAGACCTGCACACAACATGCGCTTCATAACGGCCTCCTCTGCGGAGCGCAACACTCGATGCCCCGCGCTTGCAGCGATTAAAAAGCAAAACTCCTGCCAAGCGGACGGCAACCGGCAAACCGCCTAGGCACCCGCCCTGCGATGCCCAGGGTCCCTTCCTGTTGTCCGCAGGACACGACGTCCGACCGCTCATGTCCGATCGGCATAACACAATCGCCCTGCTTCCATCCGGCGCGGGTCTCCCCTGCGCCACATCCCCCCTCCGGCTATGCACGAGCATCTGGTCATTCTTGGCACACGTGCCGCGCGGACCATATTTCATCTAAATTATAGGTGCTCCCCTTGCCCAAAACAAGGACGGCCTCGCGTGAATCTGCGGTAGCTTATTGGTCAGGCGTGATTAGATCTCCAGGGCGGAGCGACGTGACAAAGGGAGGGTCGCCCCGGACCGCGCTCATGACACTGGGCCATCGACAATTTGTGGCCGACAGCACCGCCGATTAAGGCTGGCCACTTGAACCAAGACAGAAACTGAAGCAAATGGACGCAGGGATATGATAAGCTTATCTCGGAATCGAAGGTGAGGAACATGGCTGAAAACGGGCAAGAAAAAGAAGAACAGACCTTCTCTATCGGGCACGTTTCCAAGGAGACGGCCTTGCCGGTGAGCACGGTCAGGTACTACGAGAAGGAGTTCGGGAGTTACCTCCAACTCGCCAAGACGCCCGGGGGACACCGGAGGTTCAACCAGCAGGACGTTGAAAAGCTAAAGCGGATCCACCTCCTGGTCCACGGCCAAGGACTGTCCCTGAAAGACGCCAAAGCCAAGCTCGTTTCGGACCGCGACCCCGTCCTCATGCGGCGGGATCTGGACCTCCTGCTGGAAGTTTTCGAGAGCCTCATCCACGAGCACGCCAAGATGCGCAAGGCCATCGGCGACCTGGCCACACGCCTGGTCATACTGGAAGATCAAGGAAAGAAGAAGAAGTTCAAGCTTTTTTAGGGACGAGCTTCAGCCGCAGAATCCACGCGTCTCCCACCCGCTGCAACTGGCTGGCTTCCACGAGGGCCCCACCGGGCAAGGCATGGCGCTTCTGGCCGCTCATGAGCTGGATGCCCAAGTGGATGCCCTCCAGGTCCTTCAATAGATCGGGGGGCACCTCGAGGAGAATCTCCGGCTCCGCCAGTCGGGCCTGCGCGGCCTGTTTGATGTCGTCCAGGGCCGGCGTCAGGTCCTTGACCTTGGGCTGAACGGGCGCGATGAGCGGTCCCAGGAGGCTCTCCCGAATGCGGTCCAGCTCCGAAGCCACCCGTCGGGCCGTGACGGACACCGTCTTGACCTTGGGCGCGGTCGTGGCCAGCTCCTTGTCGCTGCCTTTGGTCTGGCGAGTATCGAACTCCACGTCCAGGGGAGGCGTAGACGGCGCGGCGGCGGGAGCCTGGACGGTGGCAGCCGGAGTGGGTGCCGCCGGTGAGGGTGCGGAAGGAGGAGTCGCGGGGATTCCGGCGGGAGCCTGGGGCGCCCGGGGGAGCCCCGCAGGCTCGGGCCTCGAGAGCTTGTGCTTGAGGCTGCCCAAGGTGAAACGGCTGATGGCCTTGAGGGTGTCGAAGACCCCCATCCCGTTCACGGCGCTCGATTCCACCATGGGCCAGCCGTGCCAGTTCAAATCCTTTTCCAGTTCCTCCTTGGTGAGGAGGTTGGGCAGATCCCTCTTGTTGAACTGAAGCACGAGGGGGATGTTCTGGACGGTAAGTCCCATGTCCGTGAGGTTTTTTTCCAGGTCCTTCAGGCTCTCGATGTTCGCTTCCCGCATGGGGCGCTGGGAGTCGGCCACGAAGACGACCCCGTCCACCCCCTTGAGGACCATGCGGCGCGTCTCGCCGTAGAACACCTGGCCAGGGACCGTATAGAGCTGGAATCGGGTCTTGAACCCGGCGATGACGCCCACCTCGAGGGGGAGCAGGTCGAAGAAGAGAGTCCTGTCGGATTCCGTCTCGAGGGATACCATCTCGCCCCGGGACTTGGCCGAGGTCTTGTTGTAGATGTACTGCAGATTCGTGGTCTTGCCGCAGAGACCGGGACCGTAGTAGACGATCTTGGCCGCCATCTGCATGGTTGCGTAGTTAAAAAAAGCCATGGTCCCCGCTCCGAATTACTTACTCTGCCATTCCGCCAGGAGCTTTGCAAGGGTATCATTGGCCTCGTCGCGCTCGGGATGACGTTTTCGGGCGAGCTCCAGCATCCCAAGTGCCGCCACGCGGTAGCGCTCCAGGATCTTGGGCGAGCGCTTGAGCGCCTGCAAGTGGTTTCTGATCGTCTTGGCGTCGCCCCGTTCCACGGGCCCCGTGATCGTGGCCACGGCGCCCCCGGCGTAGAAGCTCTCCACCGTCCCCTGCACGAGGGCGTAGAAGGCTTCGTGCGCCGCCGCCGGGTCCACTCCCGCTTTCACGAGCATGTCCTGGCTGTCCGCGAGGAGGGCCAGGACGTGGTTGGATGCCACGACGGCCGCGGCGTGGTAGAGGGTTTTCCCCCTCGGCGAGAGGGTGAAGAATTTCCCCGAGAGGGATTGGGCCATGGCCCGCATGGCTTCCACGGCGGCGGGCCTCCCCTCCAGGGCGAAGGTCGCCCCCTTCAGTCTCCTGGCCCCGGTGATGGGATCGGGGAGGGTCATGATGGGGTGGAACGAGCCCACGCTGGCGCCCCGGAGGCGGCAGATCTCCAGGGCGCGCGCGGGGAGGGCCCCGCTCAGGTGGAGGATGACCCGCCCCTCCAGGTGCGTGTCCTCCGCGGCGATGCGCCGGTCCACGTCCCCAAAGGCCGCCTCGGGCACCCCCAGGACGAGGATCACCCCCGCGGGGATCTGCGCCACGGACGAGAGGGCCCGGCACGCCAGCCATTGGGCTCCCAATTCCGAAGATTCGGGGCTCCGCGACATACATCCGTCCACGGCCCATCCCGCGCTCCTGAGGGCGAGGGCGAGGGAGAGCCCCGCCTTCCCGCAACCCACGAGGGCGATGTGTTTATCCATAGACACGGAAGGCCTCCATCATTTCCAAAAATTCGTCCGGCATGGGCGATTCAACCATTACGGGACCCGCCGCGGGACTGTTGAAGCTCAGCCGGTGGGCGTGGAGGAAGAAACGGCCCGCGGAGCGGACCTTCTCGCGCAGGATCTTGGAGGGCAGCCCGTTTTCGGGATGGCCCCCGTAGAGAACGTCCCCGAGCACGGGATGCTTCAGGTGGGCCAGGTGGATCCGTACCTGGTGGGTCCTGCCCGTGAAGGGTTCCGCCTCCAGGAGGCTGATGTGCTTGAGCCTTTCGCGGGTGCGGAACCGGGTGAGGGCGGGACGGCCCCCCTCCCGCACGGCCATCTTCTTCCTGTTGACGGGGTGACGCCCGATGGGGGCGTCCACCTCCACGGGCTCCGAGGCCAGCGAACCCCACGCGAGGGCGAGGTAGGTCTTGTGGAGGGTGCGGGCGCTGAACTGTTCGGAGAGGGCCGCGTGGGCCCGGTCGGTCTTGGCCACGAGGAGGATTCCCGAGGTCTCCTTGTCGAGACGGTGGAGGATGCCGGGACGGTCCGGGGCAGACCCGGAGGAGAAGGTCCTTCCGGTTGCTACCAGGGCGTTCACGAGGGTGTCGTCCCAGTGGCCCTTGGCGGGATGGGTGACCAGGCCCGAGGGCTTGTCCACGGCGATGCAGGCGTCGTCTTCGTAGAGAATCGTGAGGGCCCGGTCGAGGGGCACGAGACCCGAGGGGCGAGGCTCCGGTACCTCGATGACCGCCACCTGGCCTCGGCGGCCCTCCGTGGAGGCCTTGGCCGGCGAGCCGTCCAGGGTTACCTTGCCTTCCTCCATGAGCCTTTGGATCCGCGAGCGGCTGAGCCCCTCCTCCTTCAGCAGCCCCGTGAGGAGGACGTCCAGCCTGCGCCCGTCCTCCTCGATGCGCACCGTAATGCGGGGCATGGTCAGCGGGTGGAGGCGGCCTTCCGCCGCTGGAGGTAGAGGGCCACCGCCACCACCAGTGCGATGACCGCCACGATCTGGGAGAGGGAGACCGTACCGCCCAGGTAAAGACCCCGAACCGCATCCCCGCGGAGGAACTCCAGGAGGCCCCGGGCCACGGCGTAGGTCATGACGTACACGAGAAGGACCTGGCCGGAGAACTTGCGGCGCGAAAAGAGCCACATGAGGAGCCCGAAGATGGCCAGGTCAGCCAAGCTCTCGTAGATAGGCCAGGGGTGGATATGGGTGCCGTCGGCGCAGAGGGGGACGGCGGGGAAGACCATGCCCCAGGGAAGGGCCGTGGGCTTACCGTAGCAGCATCCCGCGAAAAAGCATCCCCATCGTCCCATGGCCTGCCCGAGGGCGAGGCAGATGACGGTCACGTCCGCCGCATCGTAGAAGGGGATCTTGTGTTTTCTCAGGTAATAGACGGCCACCGCCACGCCCGCCACGAAGCCGCCGTAGAAGGCCCCGAAGGACCGCAGGTTCTCGATGAGAAAGCGGAGGGGGTGGTCGGCGAAGGCCTGGAAATCGCCGATGACCAGGGCAACCTTGGCCCCCACGAAGGAGCCCAGGAGGCTGAAGACGAAGAGGTCCGTGAGCCGGTCGGGCTCGATGCCTGCCTTGGGAGCCAGGGTGCGCCCGAGGGTGATCGTCGCCAGCGCGGCGAGGGCCAGGATGACCCCGTAGGTCCCGATGGGAAAGCTTCCGAGATTAAACAGGACGGGGTGCATGGTCACCTTCCGGATGAGTGAAGAACAGGGTCATGGCCAGGAGGAGGACGATGCCCGTGGAGAGGCAGGCGTCCGCCACGTTGAAGGACGGCCATCCCGGGCCATGGGGCAGGTGGAAGTACAGGAAGTCGATGACGGCCCCGAAGCGGAGACGGTCCACCACGTTGCCGAGGGCACCGCCGAGGACCGCCGCGAGGAGGATCAACTCCACGGGCCTCTTGGACTTGAGGAAGAGGTAGGCGAGGAAGGCCATCCCTCCCAAGGGCAGGATGAGAAACACCGCCAGCGCCACCTTGGGCGGGATGTTGCTGAGGAAGCCGAAGAGGCTCCCCGTGTTCCGCCAGTGGGTGAGCATGAACCACGAGGTGACGGGCCGGTCCTGCCCCTCGGGGATCGTGGCCACGATCCAGGCTTTGGTCGCCTGGTCCAGGGCAAGGACCGCGACCGAGATGAGGAGGTAGGCCCAGCGTTTCATGGCCGGCTCAGCCCACCACCGAGGAGCACCGGGGGCAGAGGGGGGCATCCTGCACCGACACGGGCGTGTCCGTCACGGTCCAGCAGCGGCTGCACTTCTCTCCCGCCGCCTTGGCCACCTCGACCTTTGCCTCGCCGGCGGGCAGGACGGTGACGCGGGAGACGATGAAGAGCTCGGGGAGGATCGCCCCGTAACGGGAGAGGAGTTCGGCCTGGTCCCCATCGGTCGGGGTGATGGTCACGGCGGCCTCCAGGGACTTGCCGATCTCTCCCCGCTTTCGGGATTCCTCCAGGGACTTGTTGGCCCACTCGCGCACCGCCCGCAGCTTCTCCCACCGCTCTGACAGCCCGTCGTCGGGGATCCCGGAGACCTTTGGGAAGAGGGCCATGTGGACGGAGGGCACCTCGCGCTGGGGGAGATAGCCCCAGACCTCCTCGGCGGTGAAGGCCAGGACCGGGGCGATGAGGCGCACCAGCGAGTCGGCAAGCCGGTAGAGGACGGTCTGGGCGGCCCGCCGCTCGGGGGAGCCCGCGGCGCTGCAGTAGAGGCAGTCCTTGAGGATGTCGAGGTAGAAGGCCGAGAGCTCAACGGTGCAGAACTGGATGAGCTCGTGGTAGACCACGTGGAACGCGAACTCCTTGTAGGCCTTGGTCATCCGGGCGATGACCCGGTCCAGGATGAGGAGGATGTAGCGGTCCATCTCGGGCAGCTGCTCCAGGGGCACGGCCTGACCCGGCTCGAAATCGTAGAGATTGCCCAGGAGATACCTCAGGGTGTTCCGCACCTTCAGATAGGCGTCGGCGTTCCGCTGGAGGACGTCCCAGGAGAAGCTCACGTCGTCCCGGTAGTCCATCATGGAGACCCAGAAGCGGAGGATCTCGGCGCCGTACTTTTTCACCGCATCCTGGGGCGGGATCACGTTGCCCATGGATTTGGACATGGCCTTCCCCTCGGCGTCCAGGACGAACCCGTGGGTGACCACCTGCTTGTAGGGGGGCTGGCCTTCGAGCATGAGGGCCGTGAGGAGCGAGGTGTGGAACCAGCCGCGGTGCTGGTCGCTCCCCTCCAGGTAGATTTCCGAGGGCCAGGGCATGTCGGGGCTGTGACCCAGGACGGCCTTGTGGCTCACCCCCGAGTCGAACCACACGTCCAGG
>JAKAJA010000087.1:0-6914 GCA_021814085.1 Acidobacteriota bacterium
CCAGAGCCACGATCTGGCGAAGCAAGCCCGGAACCTGCTCCTGCCCCTTGCCAACCAGCTCGGCGTCAAGATGAAAGTCATCGAAGTGCCCCCCGGTCCCCCGGTCCTGTCCACCCTCGTGGCAGAGGTCTACGGGCCCAATCTGGAAGGGCAGGTGTCGGTCGCCAAAGATATCCTGAAGATGTACAAGGAGACGGCCGGGGTCGTGGACGCGGACCTCTACGCCGTGGAGCCCCAAACCCAGATCGACCTGCAGGTGGACCCCAAGAAGGTGGCCGCCGCCGGCCTGAGCGTCATGGAGGTGAGCAACGCCGTCTCCATGGCCGTACACGGCGCTCCGGCGGGCCTGGCCCACATGCCAAGGGAGCGGGAGGCCGTCCCCATCCTCCTGCAGATGCCCCGGGCTTCCCGCACGGACCTGGCCTCCCTCTCGTCGCTCCAGATCCAGAACCGGCAGGGGACCCTGGTGCCCCTCTCCCAGCTCGTGTCCCCCGTGACATCCACGATTCCGCAGGAGATCTACCACAAGAACCTCCAGCGGGTGGTCTATGCCGTGGCGGACGTGGCGGGGGCCATCGAGAGCCCCGCCTACGCCATGTTCAAGCTCAACACCCTCATGGACAAGCTCAAGCTTCCCGACGGGACCACGGGGCTGAAGCGCCTCTACACCGAGGCTCCGCTCCTCACGGACCACTACACCATGAAGTGGGACGGAGAGTGGCAGATCACCTACGAGGTCTTCCGGGACCTGGGGGTGGCCTTCGCCCTGGTCCTCATCCTCATGTACATCCTCATCGTGGGATGGTTCAAGAGCTACCTCACGCCATTGGCCATCATGGCGCCCATCCCCCTCTCCCTCGTGGGCATCATCCCCGCCCACGGCCTCATGGGGGCTTTCTTCACGGCCACCTCCATGATCGGGTTCATCGCCCTGGCGGGCATCGTCGTCCGTAATTCCATCCTCGTCATCGACTTCGCCGAGATGAAGATGCGGCAGGGGATGCCGCTGAAGGACGCCGTCGTGGAAGGCGGCGCCGTGCGCTTCCGGGCCATGCTCCTCACGGCCCTGGCCGTGGTGGTGGGCTCCTCCGTCATGCTGGCGGACCCCATCTTCCAGGGTATGGCCATCGCCCTCATGGCCGGAGAAGTGGCGAGCACCCTCCTCTCCTGGGGCGCCATCCCGATCCTCTACGTGCTCTTCTACGGCGACAAACCGCCCGTCCACGACGAGGCCTTCGAGGAAGAGGAATAGCCTTAACCGCCAAGGCGCCAAGGACGCCAAGAGGTGCCTTCCAAATGTCACGGCACGCTTCGCGGTCTTTACGCCTTGGCGGTTCAATTATCGAGGTGACGAAATGAAAATGCTCTTTATGGTGACCGACAGCGAATACGAGCCCCACTGCCTGACCATGATGCGGGAGAAGGGGGTGACGGGCTACACGGTCATCCCCGACGTCCAAGGTGCGGGAAAGACGGGCCTCAAAATGGGGGACCGGGTCCACCCCGGAGCCTCCGTCGTGGTCTTCGCCGCCGTGCCCGACGACTCCGTGGAGGACCTCCTGAAGTGCATCGGGCAGTGCGTGGCGGACAGCAAGCTGTGCTCCTCGACCCACGCCTGGATCCTTCCCGTGGAGGCTTCTCTGCAGGGAAGCTAGCAACCCCCGGGTTCGTTCCCGCCGGCCCCACGGTCAGATTCAGACCTGGCCCGACCGACCTCCTGCCCCGTGGTGGTTCAAGGCCTGTCGCAAAAAGGGCTTGAACCAGAAGGCGGGAAGGCTCATTCTACCTCCTAGTGGGAAGGAGGTGGCCCCTGGTTGCCTTTCGGGAGATCAAGGACAACCGAAAGCAGTCCCAATGCCACCGCCTGTTCCGAAGCCTCCTCCTAGTGGCCCTTGCCGCGGTTTCTTGCGCGACGCCCTACGCGCCGCTTCGTGCTCTGGACCCGAGCAAAGCCCTGACCCAGTACGGCCACGACGAGTGGACCGATAGGGCGGGTCTGCCGCAGAACTCCATTCAGGCGGTCATCCAGAGCCGGGACGGCTACATCTGGATGGGAACCCAGGAAGGTCTCGTGCGGTTCGACGGCATGCGCTTCACCGTCTACGACCGGAACAGCGTCCCCGTCATGAACAGCCAGAACGTCCTCTGCCTGTGCCAGGACGCGGCGGGCGCCATCTGGGCCGGCCTCGAATCGGGCGGCGTCCTTCGGATGAAGGACGATGTCTTCACCGCCATCAGTCTCCCCCAAGGCCTTTCCGGAGACAAGGTTCTATGCCTCCTGGCGGACCGGGAGAATCGCGTCTGGTTTGGCACCGACAGCGGGGGGCTCGTTATCCTGGAAAAGGGCAAGACCGCCGTCCTCGGCCTCAAGGAGGGGCTCGAGGGCCAGATGGTCTACTCCCTCATGGAAGACCGCGCGGGCACTCTGTGGGTGGGGACGAACCGCGGGGTGTTCCGCAGAATCCGTGGGACTTTTCAAAAAGTGGAAATAGGCGGTCGGGAGCGCAATTGGTACTACGCCTTCGCCGAGGACGCAGCTGGAACGGTATGGGTGGGCTCCTTCCGGGGGCTCTATGCTTTAAGCCAAGGATCGGTGAAGGTTTACAAGGTGAAGGACGGCCTGTGCGACGATCAGATCATGGCCCTCAATTTCGAGCCACGCTCCGGATGTTTGTGGGTAGGGACGAACCGGGGCCTCAACCGGTTTCTGGGAGGCCGTTTCCAGAGCTATTCGGAAAAGGACGGGCTCTCCAACGGCTCCGTCCTCTCCCTCGCGGGCGACGCCGAGGGGAGCCTCTGGATCGGCACGTCGGGGGGGCTCAACCGCCTGCGCGACACGAAGTTCTACTCCGTCACCGCCCGTGAGGGCCTGCTGGGCAACGTGGCTCTTACGGTTTGCGAGACAGCCGACGGCAGTATCTGGGTGGGTTCGGATGGCGGCGGCATCTCTCGCTTGAGGGGGGGGGCCGTCACCACGTATCCCCCGGGGGAGGGCCTTCCGGCCGGCACCGTGGATTCGGTCATGCCCGGATCGGACGGTACACTCTGGGTGGGCGTGGATGTGGGGGGCCTCGCCCGATTCCGAAATGGCCGCTTCGAACGAGTCAAGGTCAGCGAGCCGGCCCTGCTGAGCACCACCATCACGTGTCTCCTCCCCACGGGCGAGAACGAAATCTGGGTGGGCGCGGCGGCGGGGCTATTCCACATCAAGGATGGGAAGGTCACGCGATACGGCCCGAAGGAAGGCCTCGGGGGGCGCACCCCCAACTGTATCCTCAGGCTCGCCGGGGGAGACCTGGCCGTGGGGACGGACGGAGGTGGGGTGGCCTTTTTCAGGAACGGGGCCTTCACCTCCCTCACGGAAAAGGACGGCCTGCCCAGCGACATCGTCTACGCCCTCTACGAGGACGGGGACCGCTCCCTCTGGATCGGGACCACGAAGGGTCTCTGCAGGCTTCGCAAAGGCCGGGCGGCCACCGTGACCACCCGCCAGGGCCTCTTCGACGACTGCGCCTATGCCGTGCTCGATGACGGACAGGGCTACCTTTGGATGAGTTGTAACAAGGGTGCCTACCGGGCCCTCAAGGCGGACCTGGACGCCGTGGCGGAGGGGCGCGCGACCACCGTGAGTTGTTCCTCCTACGGCCGGGCCGACGGCATGGGGACGAACGAGTGCAACGGCGGCCAACAACCCTGCGCCTGGAAGACCAGAAACGGGCGGCTCTGCTTCGCCACGATGAAGGGAGTAGCCGTCATCGACCCCACCTCCATCCGCATCAACCCCAGACCTCCACCCGTGGTCATCGAGGAGGCCCTCCTGGACGGGAAGTTGGTGAGGACGAGAGGTCTCGCCCGATTTGTCCCGGGCAAGCACAGGCTCGAAATCCACTTCAGCGCCCTCAGCCTCGTGGCCCCGGAGAAGGTCCTGTTCAAGTACAAGCTGGAGGGCTTCGACACCGATTGGGTGGAGTGCGGGAACCACCGGGAGGCGGTCTATACGGGGCTGCCCCCGGGGACCTACAGGTTCAGGGTGCTCGCCTGCAACAACGACGGCGTGTGGAACCTCACGGGCACCTCCTGGGATTTCGTCCAGCGGCCCCGGTTCTATCAGACTGGTTTTTTCCTGGCCCTGTGCATCGTGAGCGGGGTTCTGGTCATCGCGGCGGTTGGTGCACTGAGGGTGCGCGGCCTAAAGCGCCGCCAGGCCATCCTCGAGAGGCTGGTCGATCAGCGGACCGCGGAGCTGGCCAGCGCGAACGAATCCCTGCAGGAACGGGGCGCGGAACTCGAGGACGCCAACGCCAAGCTCGAGCGACTCTCGAGGGAGGATGGGCTCACGGGAATCGCCAACCGCCGCCATTTCGAGGAAGCCCTCGAATCGGAGTGGCGCCGCGCCAGCCGGACCCGCACGCCCCTCTCCGTGGTCATGATCGACATAGACGACTTCAAGCCCTTCAACGACACCCTCGGCCACCAGAGGGGCGATGAGTGCCTTCGCCGCGTGGCCGCCTCCCTGGCCGGGGTCCTTCACCGGGCTGGGGACCTCGTGGCACGATACGGCGGTGACGAGTTCGTGGCCATCCTTCCTGTCATGGACCGAGCCGGCGCGCTGGAAATGGCCGACGTCCTCAGGCATAGGGTGGAAGATCTGGGCATCCCCAGTCAGGGGGCACGGGGCTCGAGCGTACTCACGGTCAGCGTTGGCGTCTCCACCCACTTCCCCGACGAGGAGGGGTCCGCGGAAGCCCTGCTCGCCGCTGCGGACAAGGCCCTCTACCTGGCCAAGGAGCGGGGCCGCAACCGTGTCTGCTCCGCCTAGAAGGCCGCTGAGAGACTCCCGCGGGTCGCGAATTCCTCGGCCGCCTGCCAGCGGCCCCAGAAAGTGGCGGCCAGACCGGGGCGCTCTGGCGGGCCTTCGATCCTTCGGTAAAGTCGCTTGCTGCCTCCAACTTCAGCGTTTGACGGCCCGCACCTTGACGCTCACCACGCTGTCGGCGGCTGCCCGCACATCCGCCTCGGAAAGGCCCTCGGCGAGCGCGGCCAGCTCCGACGTGTCGGGATTCATGGACCCGATGGGATAGCCGCTCTCGGCCAGCACCGCCACATCCTCGAACCCCGCCTCACGCATGGCCAGGAGGTAGTCCTCCTTGAGCATGGCCCCCGAAATGCACCCCGCATAGGCCGCCACGGACTCCATCACGCTCCTTGGAAGGGTCCGGTTCAGGACCAGGTCCGAGACCATCAAGCGGCCGCCCGGCTTGAGGACCCGCAAGGCCTCGCGGAAGACCTGGGGCTTGTCCGTGGAAAGATTGATGACGCAGTTGGAGATGATCACGTCGGCGGAACCGTCCGCGACGGGCAGGTGCTCGATTTCTCCGAGGCGGAATTCCACGTGCGAGGCCTCCGCCTTCTTGGCGTTGCCGCGCGCCTTCTCTATCATGTCGGGGGTCATGTCCACCCCGATGACGCGGCCCGTGGGGCCCACCTTCCTGGCGGCCAAGAAACAGTCGAACCCCGCCCCCGAGCCGAGATCCACGACCGTCTCCCCCTGCTTCAAATCCGACAGGGCGAGGGGGTTGCCGCAGCCTAGCCCCAGATTTGCGCCCTCGGGCACGGCGGCCATTTCCTCCCTGCTGTACCCGATGATCCTTCCCACCGTTTCCACGTCCGCCACGCCGCAGCAGTTGGTGGCCGCCACTGCCGGGCTCGCGCAGCAGCTGCTCTCGTTCCGCGCGACGGACGCGTAGTGCTCTCTGACCGATTTCTTGATGCTCTCGCTATCCATGGGATCCTCCTGAAACAATCGTGATTACGACGTCAGAATCTCTTTGAGAACCAGCGGGACGATGCGGTCGCGGATGAGGTCGCGGACCTCCCGGAAGCGTTGGAGGCTCTCCTCCGCGGACCCGATGAAGGCCCCGGGGTCCGGGACGGGCTCTTGAACCATCCTGGAGGGACCCGGGAAGATGGGACAGGTTTCCCCGGCCGATCCGCACACCGTGATCACGAGGTCGAAGGGCTGTCCCACGAACTCGCTCACGCTCTTGCTGCGATGGCCGGTGAGGTCGACGCCCGCTTCGGCCATGACGCGGACGGCCAAGGGGTGAACGAAGCACGGATAGTTGCCCGCCGAGAATGCATCTACCCGGTCGCCGAGGTCGTGCCTCAACCACCCTTCGGCCATCTGCGACCGGCAGGAGTTCCCCGTGCACAGGACCAGGACCCGCTTCTTCGCGCTCATCTCCGCACCTCCTTGGGCGTTCCGGGCAAGCGCCGCCAAGTGGCCGCCCGGGCTCATGCTTCACCTCGCTTGTCCACGTCGCGGGGCGGACAGCAGGGCACGAGGGCCTGGATCTTCTCCCCCCTGACCTTGCCCAGGTCCTTGGCCACCTGTGGGTCCTCGCGGCAGCAGCGCTTGATGAGGGACAGGAGACGCCGCCCCTCCGCCGAGGCGGGCCGGGCGAGGCGATAGTGGATCCATTTGCCCCGCCGCTCGCGCTCCACCAGGCCTGAACCTTCCAGGATTGACAGGTGCTTGCTCACGGTGGACTGGGACAGCCTGAGCGCTTCCACAACCTGGCAGACGCACAGGGATCCCGGCTCGAGCATCTTGAGGATGCGGAGCCTGGTCCCGTCCCCAGCGGCCTTGAGCGCCCTTTCCACGTTCTTCAGCACGTCCGCCTCCATAATATGTCGTTATCTGGCGATATGACGATATAACTATACGTCCTCCCTGTCAAGAGGTTTCACGCACCCCCCGGCACCTACTTCTCGGGTACAATGGCGCCGGAGGAAGCATGGCGGGAATGCCCGCGCACAACCGTAACACGGCGTACCTGTCGGGCGTGGAGGCCTTCTGGGGCCTCGGGATGAACCTTCTCTCCATGGGCACCGTGCTGCCCGTGTTCCTTCAG
>JAKAJA010000087.1:6924-7258 GCA_021814085.1 Acidobacteriota bacterium
AGGAGCGGGGGGCGACCAAAGCCGTGATCGCCTTCCTCCCGGCCCTCAGCGCGCTGGGGGCGGGGGTCCTTCAGGCCTTCTCCGGGATTCTCGCCGGACACCGAGGGATCCTTCGTCCACTGGTGCTCTGGCTCCACGTCGCCGCTCCCCTGCCCCTCCTCCTGACGGGGCTCTGCCTGGTGTGGGGGAGGCTCCCTGCGGTCCCCACGGTCCTCGTGTTGTGGGGATGCTTCTACGCCGCCATCGGGCTCGTCTACCCCGTCTGGATGGATTACATGGCGAAGATCCTGGACGCCTCCAAGCGGGGCCGGGCCCTCGGGATAGTCTTCCTCAC
>JAKAJA010000088.1 GCA_021814085.1 Acidobacteriota bacterium
GGGGCGCGGCGGCTACGGCGGCGGCGGCGGGTTCCGCGGCAGCGGCGGCGGCCGTGGCGGCGGACGGCGGTAATCTGAACCTGTCATCGCGAAAAATGAGAAGGGGCCCCGCTTGGGGCCCTTTTTCTTGTGGCCGGGATGTTCTCTCCGGCGAGACTGACCGCGGCCCAGTTATGCTAAAATATTCATAAGTAAGTACTGGCTTTTGTCCGCCGCTCGGTTTGAACGTCCGCAGCCAAGGGCCGGGGTCCATATCGTCGATGGGGAAGAGCCGGTCGGTTCCTCATGGGAAGGAGTTCATGCCAGCAATCAGGATAGAATCTTTCCAGCACGCCCCAGCGCCTATGGGAAGGGCCGGCGCATTCAAAGCGGATAGAAGAGACCCCATGTCGCATGAGCATGTCGAGAGCGACTTCTTCTTGTGGAAATTGAGCCCGCTGGGACGGCTCCTCTCCATCCGTGGATCGTGCATGGTCCACAAGTGCCTGCTCGGCATGTGTCTGCTCCTGCTCCTGACGGCCTGTTTCGGCGTCCTATCGAGCGCCACGCTTGTCCCCGTGGCAGGCCCGCTCCTCGGTGCGCACGCGGCCGCCCTGAAGGTTCTCATGAGCGGCGCCCTCACGGGACAGGGAACCTTGCAGCTCACCATGCCGGGCGGCGAGATCGTCCGTGGAGAGTTCCAGACCCTGACCGGGTATTCCAACAGCACCGACTTCGGAGAGCGGTCGGCCGACGTTGGGCCGATGGTCGTGACGAGGGACGATTGGAAAGCGGCCTACGGTTCGGGCATGGACGTGGGGGAAAAAATCCACGGCCTGCTGTCCGGCGCCGGGAACAAGGGAACCCTCCTGATCGGGGAGTACATCGTCGATCCCATGGAGGGGCACGGATTCGGGGTGGCCAAGGACAATCGGGGCAACCTCTACCGCCTCACGTTTTCTACGCCCGAATATTACTGAGGATTGGTGGCAAGCGGAGAGGCGCAACCATGTCATCCGTCGGGAGCGGGACCCGGATCTCCAATTCGAAAGCACCGGTGCTCCAGGGGCTGCTCCCCATCGACCGATCGCGGATCGGACCCGATGTGCTCGCGGGCCTCACCTTGGCCGCCGTGGGAATCCCCCAGGCCATGGGCTATGCCAAGATCATCGGCGTCCCGGTCACCCTTGGACTTTACACCCTCCTTCTGCCGCTCGTCGCATTCGCCCTCTTCGGGGCCTCCCGCCACCTCGTCGTGGCCGCCGATTCGGCCACGGCGGCCATGGTCGCCTCGGCCCTCATCACGGCGCAGGCCCCCGCAGACAGCCCCAGATACATCGCCCTGACCGGCCTCGTTGCCCTCGTCGCGGCGGGACTGCTCCTCGTGGCGCGCCTCTTCCGCCTCGGGTTCCTCGCGGACTTCCTCTCGCGCACGGTGCTCGTGGGCTTTCTGACGGGGGTGGGTCTCCAGGTCGCGGTCAGCCAGCTCCATGGCGTCCTAGGCATAGCCAAGGGCGGCGAGGGAATCTTCGGGCCGTTGAAATTCTCCTGGGAGCACCTGGGAGACGTGCAACCCGCGAGCGTAGGCATTTCGGCTGCGGTCCTGGTCCTCGTCTTCGGAGTCCTCCACTTTTTTCCGCGGTTCCCCGCCCTCCTCCTGGCGGTTCTTGGAGCCATCACGGCGAGCGCTGCCTTCGGCTGGGGGGCCAAGGGAGTGGAACTCGTGGGTGCCGTTCCCAGTGGCCTGCCGCGCCTGGGCCTGCCCAACGTGTCGTGGGGAGACATGGCGGGGGTCTTCGAGGTGGCCTTCTCCTGTTGCGTCGTCATCCTCGCCCAGAGCGCGGCCACGGCCCGGGTCTATGCCGCCCGGTACGGGGAGGAGGACGATCCCAACGGAGACTTGGTGGGGCTGTGCCTGGCGAACGCGGCGGCCGGACTCGGTGGGACCTTCGTCGTGAACGGTAGCCCCACGCAGACGGCCACGGTGGACGCCGCGGGCGGCAGGTCCCAGCTCGCCCAGCTGACCACCGCCGCGAGCCTCCTGGTCATCCTCTTCTTCTTCACGGGGCCCCTGAGCTATCTTCCCGAGGCGGCCCTCGCGAGCGTCGTCTTCTACATCGGCCTGAAGCTCATCAAGATCGGTCCCCTCGCGGACATCTTCAGGAAGAGTCCGGCGGAGTTCTGGGTGGCCTTGCTAACGGCGGCGACGGTGGTGGCCGTGGGCGTCCGCCAGGGGATTCTCCTGGCCCTCGTCCTCTCCCTATTGCAGCACGTGCGACGCGGCTATAGGCCGCCCACCGCCGTCGTCCTCCATGACCCCGTGCGCCACTGGCGGATGGACGCCGCGGAGCCCGGAAGGATGATCGAGCCGGGGATGGTAATGTACTGGTTCGGCGGAAGCCTCTACTACGCAAACGTTTCTCACTTCGCCAGGGAATCCCGGCTCCTGGTGTACGATTCGCCCGCGCCCGTCCGGTGGTTCGTCCTGGAGGCCAGCGCCATTCCCTCCATAGACTATTCCGCGGGGCAAACCCTCAGGGAGCTCCAGCAGAACCTCGCGGCATCGGGCGTGGTCTTCGCGATCGTCTTCGCCAGCCCGAGCCTCCGGGCGGACCTGGATAGGGAGGGCGTCACGGAGGAGGTGGGCGCCGGGCACGTCTTCAACACGGCCCGCGAGTGCCTCGATGCTTACCGCGCGGCGGAGCTGGGCGGCTGAGGCAGGGCCGGAGTGCTTAATGGGGAAACGGAGGCCGGAACATGGGGCTGGTGGGCAGGGTTGGCGATTTCCTGAGGGACTACCTCTCGCCGGCCGACAGGCTGGCGGAGACCCTGTGCGGGCTCATCATGGTCCTCTCCTTCACCCTCGTGGCCGCGCCCCAGGTCAAGGAGGGCCCGGAAGGCGTCAGGACCCTCCTCCTGGCCACCGTCGGCTGCAACCTGGCCTGGGGCATCATCGACGGCGCTCTGTTTGTGCTCTGCGCCATGACCCAGCGGGGCCAGAACCTCCGGGTTTTCAACGCGGTGAGGGCCGCTCCCGATGAAGCCACCGCGGCGCGGATCCTCAGGCGCGAGCTGGATGAGAGGCTGCCCGAACGGACCCCGGACGAGGCCCGCGACCACCTCTCTCGCGCCCTTGTGCCGGTCATGGCCGAGATCGACAATCCCCCGGGGCTGGTGACGAAGGACGATCTTTGGGGCGGGCTGGCCATCCTGTCGGTGGAGGTCCTCTGCACGATCCCCGCCTCCGTTCCCTTCCTCCTCATGAGGGACCACTGGCTCGCCCTCAGGACCTCCAACCTGCTCCTGCTCCTCCTCCTCTTCGCGGTCGGCTTCCAGTGGGGCGGCAAGGCCATCGGTAAGCCTTGGGCCGCGGGACTGGCCATGCTATGCGCGGGCGGCCTCCTCGTGGCGGTCGCCTTGGCGCTGGGGGGCTGACAGGACCGGGAATATGACGTAGAATATATTCGTATTTTGGCCCACTACCTTATCTAATGGCGAAGGGAGACCGACCATGGCCGACCACGACAAACTGTTGCAAAGGGCCCTGAAATTCATCAAGCCCTACCGAGTGACGGACGGGAAGAAGTTCCGCCTCAAGGACGTGGACCCGGGCGATACGGCGGGGTTCAAGGCCGAGGACAAGCCCAGGGCGAAAGAGGCCCTGGCGGACGGCGTGACCCTCCTCGCGGAACTCCAGGACAAGCTCTACGCCCAGGACCAGTGGGGGCTCCTGCTCAACTTCCAGGCCATGGACGCGGCGGGGAAAGACGGCTCCATCAAGCACGTCATGTCGGGCGTCAACCCCCAGGGCTGCCAGGTTTACTCCTTCAAGGCCCCCTCGGCGGAGGAGCTGGACCACGACTTCATGTGGCGGTGCCTGAAGAACCTCCCGGAGCGGGGCCGCATCGGCATCTTCAACCGCTCCTACTACGAGGAGACCCTCGTGGTGCGCGTCCACCCCGAATACCTCGCCGGGCAGAAGGTGCCCAAGAAGCTCATCACGAAGCGGATCTGGAACGAGCGCTTCGAGGACATCCGCGGCATCGAGCGCTACCTCTCGCGCAACGGCATCCTCGTCCGCAAGTTCTTCCTCCACGTCTCCAAGAAGGAGCAGAAGCGGCGGTTCATGGAGCGCCTGGACAACCCCGAGAAGAACTGGAAGTTCTCCTCCGCCGACGCCAAGGAGCGCGGCTACTGGGACGCCTACATGGAGGCCTACGAGGACATGATCCGCAACACGGCGACCCCCGAAGCGCCCTGGTACGTGGTCCCGGCGGACAACAAGTGGTTCTCACGGTTGGTCGTGGCGGCCGCCGTCATCGAGGCCCTCGACTCCATGAGCCTCCATTATCCCCAGGTGAGCGAGGCCAAGCTCAAGGAACTCGAAATCGCGAGGAAGATCCTGGAGAAGAAGGAGTAGCCCTGGCCTCTGGATGCGGGCCTGAGCGCGGAAGCGTGGACAAGGTCCATGGGTACCTGAAGGGGAACGGACGCGGGGCGGCCCTTGTCGGGCACGGCCGGAGCGCATGAGGGAGGGACGAACGTGAGACTAACGAGCCGCACTGAAACCGCATGGGTGACGATGGCCGCCATCTATTTGGCCGCTGGCCTGCTCCAGTTTACGGGATGCAAGCCGAAGGCCGTGACACCGCCACCGCAGAAAGTAGAGGTCGTGGACGTCACCCAGCAGGACGTCCCCGTCACCCAGGAGTGGGTGGGCACCCTGAAAGGCTCCGTGAACGCGGACATCCGGCCCAAGATCGAAGGCTACATCCTCAAACAGCTCTATCTCGAGGGCACCACGGTCAAGGCGGGCCAACCCCTCTTCCAGATCGACCCCAGGCAGTTCAAGGCGGCCCTGGATTCGGCCAAGGGCAACCTGGCCCGCAACCAGGCGGCACTGGACAACGCCAACATCACCGTCGAACGGTACAAGCCCCTCGCCAAGAGCCAAGCCATCAGCCAGCAGGAACTGGACGACGCTCTCTCCACCCAGCGCCAGTGCGAGGCCAATGTGGAGACCGCCAAGGCCCAGCTGGAGCAGGCCCAGCTCAACCTGAACTGGTGCACCGTCACCTCCCCCATCGCGGGCATCGCCGGAACCGTCCAGACCCAGGTGGGCTCCCTCGTCAACGGTTCGAACGTCCTGACGACGGTCTCCACCGTGGACCCGATCCGGGTGGCCTTCGGCCTCTCCGAGCAGCAGTACCTGAGCTACATGGGCGCCACGGAGATGAGGCGGGAGGCCGCGGGCGGGGCGCTCGAGCTCGTCCTGACCGACGGGTCCGTCTACGCTCACCAGGGAAAGGTCATCCTCCTCAACCGCCAGGTGGACGTGAAGACGGGCACGATCACCATCGAGGGCGAATTCCCCAACCCCGAGAGCCTGCTGAGGCCGGGCCAGTACGCCAAGGTGCGGGCCGTGACCTACATCAAGAAGGGCGCCCTCCTCGTTCCGCAGGCCGCCGTCAAGGAGCTTCAGGGGGACAACCAGGTGGCCGTCGTGGGGCCCGACGGAACCGTGGAGATGCGTTCGGTCACCACCGGCCAGCGCGTGGGAAGCCTCTGGGTCATGGACAAGGGGCTCAAGCCCGGCGAGAAGGTCATCGTTGGCGGGCTCCAGTTGGTGAAATCGGGGATGAAAGTCCAGGCCGTGGCGGCTGCCCCGGCCGATATGGCGCCCGCAGCCGGTGCCCCGGCAGGGGGGAGGTAGGCCGTGGCCGATTTCTTCATAAGGCGGCCCATCGTGGCCATGGTCATCGCCATCCTCACGGTCCTCGCGGGCCTGGTGGCGATGCTCGGGCTGCCCATCGCCCAGTTCCCCGACATCGTCCCGCCCCTCATCCAGATCAACGCCACCTACACGGGCGCCGACGCCGTCACCATCGAGCAGTCCGTGGCCACGCCCCTCGAGCAGCAGATGAACGGCGTGGACAACATGCTCTACATGAAGTCCATCAACGCCAACGACGGGACCATGCAGCTCCAGGTCTCCTTCGACATCGACACCAACGTGGACATGGACCAGGTGAACGCCCAGAACCGCGTGTCCCAGGCGTCGCCCAACCTGCCCACGGACGTGAACCAGTACGGCGTCACGGTCAACAAGTCCTTCGGATTGCCCCTCCTGGTCTTCTCCGTGTACTCCCCCAAGGGGACCTACGACGGGCTCTTCCTGAGCAACTACATCACCATCAACATGAAGGACGTCATCTACCGCACCAAGGGCGTGGGCCAGGTCACCATCTTCGGGGCCGCCGACTACGCCCTGCGCATCTGGGTCAAGCCCAACAGGCTGGCCAGCATGGGCCTCACCATCAACGACCTCATGACCGCCGTGAAGCAGCAGAGCGCCGTGAACCCCGCCGGCAAGGTGGGGGGCGAGCCGGCCCCGCTGGGGACCGCCATGACTTACACGGTGAGGGCCCAGGGGCGCCTGGTGGATCCGGACCAGTTCGCGGAGATCGTCGTCCGCCTCAACCCCGACGGTTCCACCGTGCGCCTCAAAGACGTGGCCCGCCTCGAGCTGGGCGCCCTCAACTACAACCAGGTGGCCAGCGTGCAGGGCAAGCCCGCCGGCGCCATCGCCGTGTACCAGGCCCCCGGCTCCAACGCCCTGGACGTGGCCAAGCAGGTCAAGGCCACCGTGGAGGATCTCAAGCGCCAGTTCCCGGCGGACGTGGACTACATCATGGCCCTCGACACCACGCTGCCCGTCGTGGAGGGCATCGACGAGATCGTGAAGACCCTCTTCGAGGCCATGATCCTGGTCATCCTGGTGGTCTTCCTCTTCCTCCAGGGCTGGCGGGCCACGCTGATTCCCATGATCGCCGTCCCCGTCTCCCTCATCGGCACCTTCGCCGTCTTCCCCATGCTCGGCTTCTCCATCAACACCCTGTCCCTCTTCGGCCTCATCCTGGCCATCGGGCTGGTGGTGGACGACGCCATCGTGGTCGTGGAGGCCGTGGAGCACCACATCGAGCAGGGCCTGACCCCCAAGGACGCCACCTTCAAGGCCATGAAGGAGGTCTCGGGGCCCGTCATCGGCATCGCCCTGGTCCTCTCCTCCGTGTTCATCCCGGTGGCCTTCATGAGCGGCATCCAGGGGCGCCTCAACAAGCAGTTCGCCATCACCATCGCCATCTCCGTCCTCATCTCGGCCTTCAACGCCCTCACCCTCTCGCCCGCCCTCGCGGCCCTCCTCCTCCGGCCGAAGAAGGAGGCGAAAGGACCCCTTGGGCGGTTCTTCGCCGGCTTCAACGCCTGGTTCCTC
>JAKAJA010000089.1 GCA_021814085.1 Acidobacteriota bacterium
CCTCACCAACGGGATGGAAGTGACGACCTACATTCCTGGCGAAGGCCACAACCTGCAGGAGCACTCGGTGGTGCTCATCCGGGGCGGCCGTATCAAGGATTTGCCAGGCGTTCGCTACCACATCATCCGGGGGAAGCTCGACACGACCGGCGTCGAAGCGCGGCGCCAGGCCCGTTCGAAGTATGGAGCCAAGCGACCGAAGTCATAGGTGCCGAGTCACCCAAGGGCCCGCAGGGCCGTCGCTCTTTGAAAAAGAGGGTAAGGAGCACAGGGTATGCCGAGGAAAGCCGTCGTTCGAAAAAGAGAAGTCGCGCCGGACCCCGTTTACGGATCCGTCCTGGTCACCAAGTTCATTGCCAAGATCATGTACCAGGGCAAGAAATCCGTGGCGGAGTCCATTTTTTATGGGGCCATGGACATCATGAAAGAGAAGAGCGGGGACGATCCCCTCAAGCTCTTCCAAAAGGCCCTGGACAACGTGAAGCCGGTCCTCGAGGTCAAGTCCCGGCGCGTCGGCGGAGCCACCTACCAGGTCCCCGTGGAGGTCCGCCCCGAGCGCCGCCTGTCCCTGGCGATCCGGTGGATCATCGACTACTCCCGCGAGCGCGGCGAGAAGAGCATGCGGGGGAACCTCGCCGCGGAGCTTCTGGACGCCGCCAACAACCGCGGGTCGTCCATCAAGAAGCGCGAAGACACACACAAGATGGCCGAGGCCAACAAAGCCTTCGCCCACTACCGCTGGTAAGCCAGGGAAGGACGCCCAGTGCCCCGTACCGTCCCGTACGATAAACAGCGCAATATCGGCATCATGGCCCACATCGATGCCGGTAAGACGACCACGACGGAGAGGATTCTCTTCTACACGGGCGTCAACTACAAGATGGGCGAGGTCCACGATGGCACGGCCACCATGGACTGGATGGTCCAGGAGCAGGAGCGCGGCATCACCATCACCTCCGCCGCCACCACCTGCTTCTGGAGGGACTACCGCATCAACATCATCGACACCCCCGGTCACGTCGACTTCACCGCCGAGGTGGAGCGGTCCCTCCGCGTGCTGGACGGCGCGGTGGGCGTGTTCTGCGCCGTGGGCGGCGTGGAGCCCCAGTCCGAGACGGTCTGGCGCCAGGCCGACAAGTACCGCGTGCCCCGCATCGCCTTCGTGAACAAGATGGACCGCCAGGGCGCCGACTTCGGCCGCGTCCTGAAGATGATGGAGGACCGCCTCCACGCCCGCCCGGTGGCGCTGCACTGGCCCCTGGGGCAGGAAGAGGCCTTCGAGGGCGTCATCGACCTCCTCGAGAACAAGGCAGTCCGTTGGCTCGACGAGACCATCGGGGCCAAGTTCGCCATCGAGGACATCCCGGCCGAGTACGCGGAAAAGGCCGCCGAGATGCGCGACAAGCTCCTCGAGATGGCCTGCGAGGAAGACGACGAGCTCATGCAGGCCTACCTCGACGGCAAGGACCTCGACATGGCAGCGGTAAAGGCCGCCCTACGCAAGGGCACCATCGCCATGCACTTCACGCCGGTGCTCTGCGGCTCCGCCTTCAAGAACAAGGGGGTCCAGCCGCTCCTCGACGCCGCGGTGGACTACCTCCCCTCTCCCCTGGACGTACCGCCCATCAAGGGCCTGAACCCCGAAACCGACGAGCCCGAGGAGCGGAAGCAGGACGATGAGGATCCCTTCGCCGCCCTGGTCTTCAAGATCATGACCGACCCCTTCGTGGGTCAGCTGGCCTTCGTCAGGGTCTATTCGGGAACCCTTCAGGCGGGCTCCTACGTCTGGAACGTGGTCAAGCGCCGGCAGGAGCGCGTGGGCCGCCTTCTCAAGATGCACGCCAACCAGCGCGAGGAGATCGACGAGGTCCGCTCCGGCGACATCGCCGCCATAGTGGGCCTGAAGGACGTGACCACCGGCCAGACCCTCGCCGAGAAGGACCACCCCATCGTCCTCGAGTCCATGGATTTTCCGGCCCCGGTCATCTCCGTGGCCATCGAGCCCAAGACAAAGGCCGACCAGGAGAAGCTCTCCGCCTCCCTCATGAAGCTGACGAAGGAAGATCCGACCTTCCGCCTGCGCGTGGACGAGGAGACGGGCCAGACCCTGATCTCTGGAATGGGCGAGCTGCACCTCGAGATCATCGTGGATCGCCTCACCCGCGAGTTCGGCGTGCAGGCGAGCGTGGGCAAGCCCCAGGTGGCCTACCGCGAGACCATCACCAAAGAGGCCCAGGCCGAAGGCAAGTACATCAAGCAGACGGGCGGCCACGGCCAGTACGGCCACGTCAAGATCCGGGTGGCGCCGCTGGGCGAGGGCGACAACATCGTCTTCGAGAACGACATCACCGGGGGTGTCATCCCCCGCGAGTTCATCGGGCCGGTGGAGAAGGGCATCCGCGAGGCGGCCGAGCTGGGCGTCCTCGCCGGGTTCCCCATGAAGGACGTGAAGGTCTCTCTCTACGACGGGTCCTTCCACGAGGTGGACTCGTCCGAGATGGCCTTCAAGATCGCCGGCTCCATGGCCTTCAAGGAGGCCACGGCCAAGGCTGGTCCCGCCCTCCTCGAACCCGTGATGAAGGTGGAAGTGACGGTCCCCGAAAACTACATGGGTGACGTCATGGGCGACATCAACTCGCGCCGGGGCAAAATCCACGGCATGGAGTCCCACGCCAACCTCCAGGTCATCACCGCCATGGTCCCCCTCTCCGAGATGTTCGGGTATGCCACGTCCCTCCGCTCCCTCACGCAGGGGCGGGGCAACTACGTCATGCAGTTCGATCGGTACGAAACGGTTCCAAAGTCAGTGTCGGAAGAGATCGTCGCCCGCGTTCAGGGCCGTTAGTCAAGGAGGCTGAGGATGTCGAAGGAGAAATTCAACCGAACTAAGCCGCACGTCAACGTTGGCACCATCGGTCACGTGGACCACGGGAAGACCACCCTCACGGCGGCCATCACGAAGGTCCAGGCGGCCAAGGGAATGGCGAAGTTCATCAGCTATGACGAAGTGGCCAAGGCCTCCGAATCCCAGGGCCGCAGGGACCCCACCAAGATCCTGACCATCGCCACGTCCCACGTGGAGTACGAGTCCACCAAGCGGCACTACGCCCACGTGGACTGCCCCGGACACGCCGACTACGTCAAGAACATGATCACCGGCGCGGCCCAGATGGATGGCGCCATCCTGGTGGTCTCCGCGGAAGACGGCCCCATGCCCCAGACCCGCGAGCACATCCTCCTCGCCCGGCAGGTGGGCGTGCCCTACATCGTCGTCTTCCTGAACAAGTGCGACAAGGTCGATGACCCCGAGCTCCTCGACCTGGTGGAGATGGAGGTCCGCGACCTCCTGAACCAGTACAAGTTCCCCGGCGACGACGGCCCCGTGATCCGCGGTTCCGCCCTCAAGGCCGGCCAGTCCGAGGACCCCAACGGCGCCGACGCCAAGTGCATCCAGGACCTGCTCGACGCCTGCGACAGCTGGATTCCCGATCCGGTCCGCGACATCGACAAGCCCTTCCTCATGCCCATCGAGGACATCTTCTCCATCTCGGGCCGCGGCACCGTGGTCACCGGGCGCGTGGAGCGCGGCATCGTGAAGGTCCAGGAGGAGATGGAGATCATCGGCCTCCGCCCCACCTTCAAGACCGTCATCACGGGCGTCGAGATGTTCCGCAAGCTGCTGGACCAGGGCCAGGCCGGCGACAACGTGGGCCTGCTCCTGCGCGGCACCAAGAAGGAAGAGGTCGAGCGCGGCCAGGTCGTGGCCAAGCCCGGCTCCATCAACCCCCACAAGAAGTTCAAGGCCGAGGCCTACATCCTGACCAAGGAGGAGGGCGGCCGTCACACCCCCTTCTTCAAGGGCTACCGTCCCCAGTTCTATTTCCGCACGACGGACGTGACGGGCGACGTGACCCTCCCCGCCGACCGCGAGATGGTCATGCCCGGGGACAACATCAGCATGGAAGTCAGCCTCATCAACCCCATCGCCATGGAAAAGGGTCTCCGGTTCGCCATTCGTGAGGGTGGCCGCACCGTGGGCGCGGGCACAATCACGGAGATCGTGGAGTAGGAACTCATGCTGAACGAGAAGATCCGCATACGCCTTTTGGCCTACGACTACTGGATCTTGGACCGCTCCACGAAGGAAATCGTGGAGACGGCCAAGAGGACCGGCGCGAGGGTCAAGGGGCCGATTCCCCTGCCCACCGAGAGGCAGATCTGGACGGTGAACCGCTCCCCCCACGTGGACAAGAAGTCGCGGGAGCAGTTCGAGATGCGCACCCACAAACGCCTGCTGGACATCTACGATCCCACGCCGCAGACGGTGGACGCGCTCATGAAACTGAACCTTCCACCCGGTGTGGACGTGGAGATCAAGGCCTTCACGAAGTAGGAACTCGATGGGCCGGGCTGGCAAGCGCGCCGGTCCGGAGAACCCCGGGCATGTCGCCGGCGGGCGACCGCTACCCGATGGAGATGCGCATGAAGATCGGAATACTGGGACGCAAAGTGGGCATGACGCAGATCTTCGACGAGACCCGCGCGGTTATACCCGTGACGGTCATCGCCGCGGGCCCCTGCGTGGTGCTCCAGAAGAAGACGCCAGAGACCGACGGCTACCACGCCATCCAGATCGGACTGGTGGAGAAGCTCGGCCGTCACGCCGTGACCAAGCCCCTGGCGGGCCACGTGAAGAAGGCCGGGGCGGCCTCCGTCAAACAGATCAGGGAGCTGCGCGGGGAATTCCCCGAGCTCGGAACGGGCGCCTCGATCACCCTCGAACTGTTCAAGGAGATCCAGTCCGTTGACGTGGTGGGCACCAGCAAGGGCAAGGGCTTCCAGGGCGTCGTGAGGCGCCACCACTTCAAGGGCGGGCGCGCCACCCACGGCTCCATGTTCCACCGGGCCCCGGGCTCCATCGGCTCCTCCTCCTATCCGTCCCGTGTCTTCAAGGGGATGAAGATGGGCGGCCAGATGGGCAACGGCCGGGTAACGGTGAAGAACCTCAAGGTCGTCCAGGTGGACGCGGCGAACGGTGTCATTCTCATCCGCGGCGCCGTCCCCGGCCCCAAGGGCGGCCTCCTCTTGATCCACGGCATCAGGTAAGGGGCGCGACATGGCACAGATCACAGTCATCAATTCGTCGCTCGAAACGCAGCGTGAAATCCAGGTCCCGGAGGAGATCTTCGGGGTTCCGTACCGCCAGGACATCATCCATGAGGCGGTCCTTTGCTACGCCGCGAACCAGCGCCTGGGCACGCACTCCACCAAGCGCCGTGACGAGGTCTCCGGCTCCGGCAAGAAGCTGTGGAAGCAGAAGCACACCGGCCGCGCCCGCATGGGCGAGGTCCGGTCGCCCCTCTGGTACCACGGCGGCATCGTCTTCGGGCCCAAGCCGCGCGACTACTCGTACGCCATCCCGCGCAAGGTCCGCCGGAACGCCATGCGCTCCCTCCTGGCCGAGCGCCTCCGGCGCGGAGCCCTTAAGGTCATCGACGGCCTCACCATCGAGGGTGCCAAGACCAAGGCCTTCGCGACCAAGTTCGCCCCCTTCGTGGAGGCCCACAAGACGGTCCTCTTCGTGGACGAGCGGGTCGCGCCCGAGGTCATCCGGGCCAGCCGCAACGTCCCGGGCGTAAAGACCACGGGCCTGGATGAAATCAACGTCTACGACCTCGCCAGGTACGAGATGGTCGTCTTTACCGAGAGAGCGCTGCTCAAGCTCGCGGAGGTTCTCAAGCCATGAGAGACCCATACACCATCATCATCCGGCCCCTCCTGACCGAGAAGAATCTCATCGCGAAGGATCGCAGCAACACGCTGGCCTTCCAGGTCGACAAGCGGGCCAACAAGATCGAGATCGCCTACGCGGTGGAGAAGATCTTCAGCACCAAGGTGGAAGACGTCCGCATAGCGAACGTGCTGGGGAAAACCAAACGGGTGGGCCGTTCCGAGGGCAAGCGCCCCGACTGGAAGAAGGCCTACGTGAAACTGGCCAAGGGCGCCAAGCCCATCGAGTACTTCGAGGGAGTGTAGGGTACAGCCATGCCAATCAAAACCTATAAACCCGTCACCCCGAGCCGCCGGTACGCCACGAGCCTGACGACCGACGACCTCACGAAGAAGGCGCCCGAGAAGCGTCTCCTCTCCCCCAAGAAACGCTCGAGCGGGAGGAACGCCCACGGCCACGTCACCATGCGCAGGCGCGGAGGCGGCCACAAGCAGCGCTACCGCATCATCGACTTCAAGCGCGACAAGCGCGGCATCCCGGCCACCGTGGCGGCCATTGAGTACGATCCCAACCGCACATGCCGCATCGCCCTCCTGAACTACGCAGACGGCGAGAAGCGGTACATCCTCGCCCCCGAAGGCATGGCCGTTGGCCAGAAAGTTATGGCCGGGGAAGAGGCCGAGGTGGCCATGGGCAACGCCCTGCCCCTCAGGAAGATCCCCGTGGGCACCACGGTCCACAACATCGAAATGCACGTGGGCGGCGGCGGCCAGATGGCCCGCTCCGCTGGTGCCGGGGCCCAGCTCATGGCGAAGGAAGGCCACCAGGCCACCCTGCGCATGCCCTCCGGCGAAATGCGCTATCTGCACAGCGATTGCTACGCCACCGTGGGCCTTGTGGGCAACCTGGACCACCAGAACGTGACCCTGGGCAAGGCTGGGCGCTCGCGCTGGCTCGGCCGTCGGCCCAAGGTGCGAGGCACCGCCATGAACCCGGTGGACCACCCGCACGGCGGCGGCGAGGGCAAGACCAAGTGCGGACGCCATCCCGTCACCCCCTGGGGCGTGCCCACCAAGGGCTTCAAGACCCGCAAGAACAAGCGGACCCAGCGCTTCATCGTGAAGAGGAGAGCCTAGGATGACCCGGTCGTTGAAGAAGGGCCCGTTCGTGGACAAGCACCTCGAGAAGAAGGTGGACGACATGAACGAAGCGGGCAAGAAGGCCGTCATCAAGACCTGGAGCCGGCGCTCCATGGTCGTCCCCTCCATGCTCAACCACACCATCGCCGTCCACAACGGGAAAAAGTTCGTCCCGGTGTACGTGACGGAAAACATGATCGGCCATCGGCTCGGCGAGTTTGCCCCCACACGCACCTTCAGGGGTCACTCCGGCGAGAAGAAAAAGGCCGAGGTCAAGAAGTAAGGTGGAGACCATGCTGGTGAAAGCGAGCGCGACATACGTAGACGCCTCCCCCCAGAAGACCCGCCTCGTGGTGGACACGATCCGAGGTCGTTC
>JAKAJA010000090.1 GCA_021814085.1 Acidobacteriota bacterium
CCCCCAGGGGGCCTCGGCCGGCCCCCTAGGGCGCCCGCCTGAGGCGGGCTGTGACCCCCTGCCCTCGCGTGGGAAGCCCGCTGCTCTGGGGAACCTTACCCGTTCCCCCGAACCCCTTCGACTGGTCGCGGTTTCGAATCCCTTTGTGGCGAGTTGGCCTAAACGCCAAAAGAGGCCTCGCGGCCTCTTAGGACGATTCATCATGGAGCGGGAAACGGGATTCGAACCCGCGACCCCAACCTTGGCAAGGTTGTGCTCTACCAGCTGAGCTATTCCCGCCCGGCTGATTAATGTAGCGGGAAACGGCTTTTCTGTCAAGACCGGCTAGCCCTTCTCCAGCAGGCAAAGGGCCTCCAGGCCATAGGTCTGGGGGAACATGTCCCAGCCCTGGGCCCGCGCGAGCCTGTACCCCAGATTCCGCAGCTGGTCCAAATCGCGCCCCAGGGAGGGGATGTTGCAGGAAACATAGAGGATGCGGGTGGGAGCCAGCCGGGACAGAGACTGGAGAAGGTCCGCGGCACCCCCTCGGGGCGGGTCCAGGAGGATCGCGTCGAAGGCGGCCCCCTGCCCGGCCAGGTGCGCCGCCGCCTTGGCGGCCTCCTCCTCCATATGGACCACGTTAGCCACCCCGTTCCCTTCCGCGTTGAACCGGGCATCGGCGCAGGCCGTGGCGCTGCCTTCTACGGCGACAACCTCTTTGCACCGAGTGGCCATGGGGAGGGTGAAGTTGCCCACCCCGGAAAAGAGGTCCAGGACGCGATCGGACTTCGAGAGGCCGAGCCATGCCACGGCCTCGGGAACGAGCCGGCGGTTCATGGCGAGGTGGGCCTGCGTGAAGGAACGGATCTCGGCGCGGAGGCGCAACTCGCCGTGGGAATCTGGCACGTGGAACCAGATGTGCGGGTCACCACCCTGCCATTGCAGGACCGGTCCTCGTCGCCCGCCGGTGGCAACTATTCCCTTGAGCCCCATGGGCTTCATCTGTTCGGCGCAGCATCGGGCCGCACCCGCATCACCGTCGGGCCGGAGACGCAGGTGGGCCACCGTGCCGGTCCCATCCTCCGAGTGGGCCAGAGTGATGCGCTCAAGACCGCGGGCTTCGGGAATCTTGGCCAGCAGACTTCGCATCCGGCCGAGCGCGGCGTCGAAGCCAGGGCTGAACAGAAGACATCCCTCCACCTCGACCAAACGGTGGGAGCCCTCCTCGTAGAAGCCCAAGCGAGCCCCGGAGAGGGTCGGACGGACGTGGAAGTCCCCCCGGTGCCTGTAGGCCTGAGGCGGCGCGGCGCGGACGATGGGGTCGATCCGGGCGCCTTCCACATGGTGCCTCAGGGCCGATCGGAGGATATGGTCCTTCTCCAGAACCTGTCTCGAGTAGCCGGCGGCAAGCCACTGGCACCCCCCGCACCGGGCGAACCACGGACAGCGCGGGTCCACGCGGTCCTCTCCGGGCGTGAGAAGGCCTACCATGCGGGCCTCCGTGAAGCTGGCCTTGACCTTTTCCGCCCTGGCCAGCAGCCGGTCCCCAGGGACTACCTTGGACACAAACACGACCTTTCCACGGTGCCTGCCCACACCGCGGCCTCCCCAGGCGAGTCGGTCGATCTGAAGCTCAAAAAGGCCTCCCGTCGTCCGCCCCGATGGCCTTTTGCCGCCCCCTTGGCGATCGTCACCCATGGCTCCTCCAAGATAGCATGGCCCCACCGGATCTTCAGGATTCTCCCTCGCCGGCTCCGGGGACCTTCCCTTCCCCCCATAAAAGGGAGGACCCCCCGGTCCGCAAGCGGCCGGGGGGCTCTATCAGCGAGGTAGGATTTAGTTAGGCGGGCTTTCTTTTAGGCGGGAGATCGCTGATGCGATCCCGGCGTATTGACAGGAATGTTTTAGGTAGGATTTATCCATCGCTTGCTCCTCCGGCAGCCTTCTTCGATTCGGTCTTCACCGGTTCGGATTTGGCCTTGCCTTCGGAGGATACGCTCCCGCTGGAACCGCGAGCGTAGTCCGTCTTGTAGAACCCGCTACCCTTGAACTGGAGGGCCGGGACGGAGAACATCTTATGCACCGCGCCTCCGCAATTTGGGCATGCCGTAAGCACGGGGTCGGAGAGGCGCTGCAGCCGCTCGAAGCGCTGGTTGCATCTGGCGCATTCGTATTCGTAGATCGGCATTGTCCGCTTCCGCTCCTTTCGGGTGACCGGGACTAACTATAGTTCCAAGGCATCCTTTTGTCAAGGGGTAGGTCACGATAACGGAGTATCAATGTGAGTGGGAGTTCGCACGCCCTCCAATCCCGATCACTTGAAAGAACGAGATTCATTCCATTGACTAATATAGCATTTGATGCAATGTAAATCAGTGACGGTTAGTGTGTACCCGGTATTCGTATCATGGAGATTTCTGGACGTTTTGCTTTGTTGCACCTGGCAGTTTATACTGGGTTCTCAAGGAGGGTTCGGTGGAAGAAGCCGTCCGGACCATTTTGAAGGCATTGGGTGAGGATCCGGACCGCCCGGAGCTCCTGCGTACCCCCGAGCGCGTCCGCGAGTCCCTCCTGGACCTCACCCGGGGGTACAGGGAATCCCTGGGCGACATCCTCGACGGCGCCGCTTTTGAGGATCCCTCCCAGGCCATGGTTCTCGTTCGGGACGTACCCTTCTACAGCCTCTGCGAACACCACCTCCTGCCATTTTTCGGGAAAGCCCATGTGGCCTATATCCCCGCCGGACGGCTCGTAGGGCTATCCAAAATCCCGCGCCTCCTCGAACACTTCGCGAGGCGGCTCCAGGTCCAGGAGCGCCTCACCGAACAAGTGGCCGATACGCTAAACGCGACCTTGCGGCCACGGGGCCTGGGGGTAGTCCTCGAGGCCACTCACCTCTGCATGGTCATGCGAGGGATCCAGAAGGAAGGCAGCGTGGCAACGACCTCGGCGCTTCGGGGCAACTTCCTGTCCGATCCCCGGGCCCGGGCCGAATTCCTGGCCCTCGCGGGCGTCCCCAACCCCCTCCGCTAAAGCCGGAGGTCGCCTATTCGGCCTTGATAACCCTTACGCCTTTCGGAACCTTGAAAACGAACGTGCTGTCCGGGACGCTCTTTGGCACTTGGACCTCGCTCAGGCTGAGACTGATGTCGTTCCCTAGGGCATCGGCGTAGCGTACCTCCATCACCTCCCCGGTCTTGGCATCCGTCGTCACCTCGACGTGGTCCACCTCTGCGGCAGGCTTCAAGAGCTTCAGGGAAAGGATGGCCCTCGTGCCGTCGGAAACCACCCCCCGGCACGCCACCTCCTCGCTAAGCTTCACGTGCCCGGAGAGCAGGCGGAACAGGAGGGGCGCATCGGGGCCGAGGGGCTGGACGAAGACCTCGTTGCTCTCCGGAAGGAAGAGATAGCTGGTCTTCCCGTCCGATACGGCCAGCTTCCCCGGAGGCCGTGTGTATTCCCAGCGCATCTTCCCACCCGGGGCCAGGATCACAACCCCCTCCTCAACTTCGGTCTGGTTGAGGGTCTTGGCTTGCAGGACGTGGCGAAAGCGCGCCTGCGTGGGTGCCGCCTTGCGGCTCGCCTCGATCAGCCGGGCGAGGGCCTCCTGGCAACCCGGGGGCGGGGGCGCCTCCGCGGCGGCGGTTACGGCGGCAAGCGCTAGGGCGGACAGGACGATTCGGGCAGGGATCAAGGATCCTCCTCGCTGAAAATGGGGTTCATGGCGTGGAACCTGAGGGCTCGGGTGGGATCCCACCCCACGCCCCAGGGGGGAGCGGCTCGGGCGGCGGGACGACGGACCACTGGGGCGTGACCCAGGCGACGAAACCCTGGGAGCCCCCCGCGGCGTCGCGGGTGAGGTAGAAGGGGATGGCCTGGCCGGGCTGGAGGGACTTCTCGGCGGAGAGATCCATGGGCGCGGCCAGGAGCTTGGTGGCCGGATCCAGGATCTGCCCCCGCATGACGAGGTTGATCGTCAGCTCGTTGGGATGGATCGAAACGGGCGTTATGGACAGGTGGTAGAACTCCTCGTCCCAGACCAACCTCCGGGGCTTTTCTACGGGCTTCTTCGGCCCGCCCCCCGCCACGGTGGAGCCGTCCCTCGCCGCGGCTTTCTCCATCTCTTTCTTCTGCTTCTCCTGTTCCGCGGGCGTGAGGGCGATGGAAAAATTCTGGCCCGCCTTGACGGTCGGGGTACCGCTGTTCAAATCCAGGACGGGGAGGTCGTCCAGCGATACGGCATCCTTGGCGTCCGTCTCCCCCTCCACCCATCGGGGCACCTTCCTTTTATACTCGTGGGTCACTTGGGCCCCTTCCAGGGACTGGAGCTGCACGTCTTCGATCTCCACGCGCTGCGCGCCGCTCCACTGCTCCACCCGGACGAGAAAGTTGACGGGCGGGAAGGTGGAGGGCGCATCGGCGGCTCGCTGGGCCGACAGGGAGGCGGAGACGGCCAAGGCCAGACGCACCCCCGTGGTGCCATCAGCGAACAACTCCATGAGTTGCTCGCCCGGGTGATTGAAGGCCATGTCCTTGGCGCGCCTGAGGGGTTCGCTCCCCTTGGGCGTCACCGTAGACAGCACCACGCAGTGGAGGACCTGGTCCTCCGCCAGGCTCGGGGTCACGGAGACCCCCAGGAGAAGCACCAGGCTGACCCCCCTGCTCTCGTTGGTGATGGTCAGGGTGCGGTGCAGCCCCCCCGCCTTTCCGAGGGGGAGTGAGGAGGTGAAGGTGCCCACCTCCTTTATGGGCTGTCGCTCGCCGGTGGTGAATAGGTGGAGGGTGACGTCGGCAAAATGGGGATCGGGAGGCTCCGCCCCCTGGGAAACCGCGCCAGCTCCCAAGGCCGCCGTCAGGAACAGTGCGCCCAGGATCCGCCTCATGGCCCCAGCATAAGGAGTGCCAGGTGGGTGGTCAAGGACACTCCTCGCGACCGGGATGGCTCCGGAGCCGAAACGTGGTATTATATGAGCATGGCGAAACCTGCGAAGCCTTGGGTAAAAGTCGGCGGCACCATCGTCTATCCCGGGTACGGTGTGGGCGTCGTGCAGGAGTTCCAGGAGAGGGTCCTCAACAACGAGGAGAAGCGCCTCTATTGCGTCATCGCCTTCAGCGAGGCGGGAAACGAGTCGAAAGTCATGATCCCTCTGGACAACATCCAGGGGGTGGGCTTGAGGCCACTCTCCAGCAAAAAGTGCGTGGACGAGGCCCTGGCCTTCCTCATGAAGGGCGAACCCGAAATCCTCCCCTCCTGGAAGGACCGTTTTACTGCACACGGCGAGATGCTCAGCACGGGGGACCTCCCCTCCATCGCCAGGGTTCTGAAGGCCCTCTGGCTCCTCAACACCAAGAAGCCCCTGAGCTTCCGCGAGAAGAAGATGTACCAGAAGGCCCTCCTGCTTCTGGCCTCCGAGGTGGGAGTGGTGCTAACCCGCTCTCGCACCGACGCCGAGGCCCAGATCCTGGACCGCCTCGCCAAATCCAAGCCGGCCTGACCTCATTTCCGAACCGCAACAAACCCGAAGTATCCTGCTCACAAGGCCCATGTACGTTGGGAGTGTGAATGGCGCGCCTGAGCGCGCCCATAGGGAGGCTGAATGTTAAAGAAATGGGTAGTGCTGGGAATGGCCGGATTAGTGACCCTCGGGGCCGCGGCCCAGAGCAAGACCATCAGCGGGGCAGGGGCCACGTTCCCCTATCCCATCTATTCCAAGTGGGCTTACGAGTACAAAGCCCTCACCGGCGTGGGGCTGAACTACCAGTCCATCGGTTCCGGAGGAGGCATCCAGCAGATCGCCGCCAAGACCGTCGATTTCGGCGCCTCCGACGCTCCCCGCAAGGGCGAGGAACTCCAGGGCCGCGGCCAGATCCAGTTCCCCATGGTCATGGGTGGCGTCGTGCCCATCGTCACCTTGGATGGCATCGAACCCAATCAGCTCAAGCTCACGGGGGACGTCCTCGCCAGCATTTACATGGGCAAGATCACCAAGTGGAACGATCCCCAGATCACCAGACTGAATCCCGGTCTGAAACTCTCGGATGTGGAGATCACGGTGATTCACAGGGCCGACGGCTCTGGCACCACTTGGATCTTTACGAACTACCTGGACAAGGTCTCCAAGGCCTGGCACGAAAAGGTGGGCAGCGACACTTCCGTGAACTGGCCCGTGGGCCTGGGCGGCAAGGGCAACGAGGGAGTTGCTTCCTACGTCAAGCAGGTACCCGGCGGCATTGGCTACGTGGAATACGCCTATGCCAAGCAAAACAAGATGGCTACCGCCCAGCTCCAGAATAAGGACGGCGAGTTCGTCATCCCTACCATGGCCGCCTTCCAGGCCGCCGCGGCCAACGCGGACTGGGCCAAGGCCGACCACTTCTACGTGGTCCTCACGGACCAGCCCGGCAAGGAGTCCTGGCCCATCGCCGGGGCGACGTTCATCATCATCTACAAGAATCAGACCAACATGGACCAGGCCAAGAGCATGTTCACCTACTTCGACTGGTGCTATCGCAAGGGCGGCAAGTTGGCCGAGGACCTGGATTACATCCCCATGCCGAAGAACGTCGTGGACCTGGTCGAAGCCACATGGAAGAAGGAGGTCACCTCCGGTGGCAAGCCCGTCTGGGATGGTTCCCTCGCCGCGAAGTGACCGGATCGGAAAAGCCAGGCGCCAATGAATCAGCGAGGTAAAACGACAAGGGCCGGGAGCGATCCCGGCCCTCTTCATTTCTCCCATTTGCTTTTACTTTTCTCCTGGGCTCGTGGACTCGTGGACTCGTGGTCCCGTGGGCTCTATCCTTTTACTCCCACTCGATGGTCCCCGGCGGCTTTGTAGTCACGTCCAGCGCCACGCCCGATATCCCGGGCAGGGCCGTGATCCTGTCCTTCAGCTCGGCCAGGAGGGCCTGGGGGAGGAGCGCCGGGCGGGCCGTCATGGCGCGCTCCGAGAGGACGGGCCGGATCACCACGAACTCCTGGCCCTGGCCGTCCAGCTCCAAAGGGATGAACACCGTGGGGCACTGCCACACGGTCCTGTAAAACCCGTGCCGGCGCAATCCGTCCATGACGATGGCGTCGGCTTCACGGAGGAGGTCCAGCCTCTGCCGCGTCACCGCCGCTTGCAGAGGCCTTGCCCTCTCGAAACCCCGCCCCGTGAGGTCCAGGATGCATCGGTTCACTCCGGGCACTTCCTGGTATAGCCTCGCGCCCACGGCCTCCGCCAGGTCCCACGGCAGGTCGCCCCAC
>JAKAJA010000091.1 GCA_021814085.1 Acidobacteriota bacterium
TGAGACTCCAGAAGGCGGTCCAGGTCCGACTTCTTGAAGCGGAGCAGTCGCCCGAGCCTCGCGTAGGGGATCTGCTTCCTGGAGATCCTCACGTACAGGCTGCCGAGGGGGATGCGGAGGTAGTCCGCCGCTTCCTGCGCTGTCAGGAGATCGGGGTTCGTTCCGAGGTAAGAAGATTCGTCGCTCATCGTTCGTCCTTTCTCATCCCACCGTGGGATTGCGAGGACTATAAGAGGCGAAAAATCCATGGTCTAGGGGTTTTTCCTCCGCCTTTTGACAGACGGAAAGAGGGTGAAAAATGGCCCTCAAAGCCTCACAGAGAAATGATTGAAAAGATTGGAAGGCGGAAAGATCGTAGCGGAGGAAAAGCGCGCTTCGGGGTGCCAAGCTCTTGGATGGGGGACAGAACGGACCCGCAGGGGGGGCAGCTCTACTCCTTCGGGTGTTTGTCGGAGGGGTAGAGGGCCAGGCGGACCCGCCGGCCGTAGAGCGACTCGATCCAGTCCCAGGCGGCCATGGCCTCGGCATTCTTGGGATAGGTGAGGGCGGAGCCGCGGAGCCTCTTCTTCGAGAACTTGCGCGCCGTGACGAATCCGTGGCAGAGAGTCCAGTCTTCGGAGGTCATGAAGGGAAGCGAGGGGTGCGCCTCGATCTCTTCGGGGACGCCTTTAATGAGCCGAGAGGCCTCCTGGAAGAAGGGCCGGAGGTCGAAAAGGGGCAAGCCCAGGTAGGGCGGCGAGTAGGGCGAGGTGGCCGCGGGCTCGCCCGTGGACCAGGCCGCCGGCTCTTCGCCCACGGCGTAGGCCGCGGGCGGCGCGCTCTTCCGGCACCGGACGCTGCGGATGAACGCTTCCTGGCGCGTCCGGTCGTACTCCCAGGACGTTCTCGACGGCAGGCCGAAGGCCTGCACGGCCCTCGTCATGGCCCTCTCAACATCGCGCTCGATGTGGGCCGGGACGGCCTTCTCGGACACCATCGCCTCGGCTCGATGGATCAACTGTGTTTCCAGGGGACCGAAGATTGTGGAGTGCTTGATGAAGCGGAGGATCAGATAGTACTCGCGGGAGGGACGTGTCAGCGTCGGCAGTTCGGAGAGGGGGAAGGTGGCCTCCATGAGGAAGGCCTGGACCTCCTGCGGCAGGTCCCGCGGGCGAGATGGAAGCCGCACGGGCGGCTCTAGGAACTCCTCCGACAGGCCCCCGTATACCCCGGCCGTAGGGCCCGCCGGCAGGTAGCCCTTGCCGTAGGCTGGCAGGCAGAGAAACCAGGCCATTGCCTGGAGGGCCAGCCCGGGGTTGTCGCCCGGCGCATGCCGTGCCTCCCGCTCCCGCGTCCGGTACCCGAACATGGGACCCGGCAGGTGTCCGAAGGCGCCCTTTCCGCCCGCGCGTTCTTGAAGAGCCACAGCGCCGTGTGGATCGGGAAGGTGTCCCTCCGCCCCCGCTCCAGCACTTCCCAAAGATTCGCCGGAGGCGGAAGCTCCTCCGGCGCGAAGGATCGAAGTTTACGGACTCCGGGCATCCTGCCCTCTCTCCTATCCCTTCTTGAGGACGGTACTCTGATGAATCTGCTTCTCCAGGGCGGCCAGCTCCGTCATGATCGCCTCGAAGGTCGGTACCTGACCAAAGAGCATGGCCCGCATGGACCGATAATCTCTCTGCATCTCGGCGCCATGGTGTTCCGGTGGGAGCAGCCGCAGGCTTCCAGGCTTGGCCTCCTCGTACTTGGCCCAGGGGCAACGATAGAACCGGATCTTGAACTGCGCGACGTCCTGCAAGAGATCCATCCGCGCCAGTGCCTTCTCGCGGATCGGAGAGCGGCTCAGCCGGTACAGGTCGTAGTAGTGCCGAGAGTACCGGGGCGGCAGAGGCTTCTCCAGCGCCCGATGGGCTTCCTGATGGAGGATGGTGGCCTTCTCCCAGAAGGTGCGCTCCGCCGCGATGGTTCGTACCGTGCTCTCCGCCTGGCTGAAGAGCTGGGGGAACTGTTCGGCCGCGTATGGGCGGATCGTCCGTGGCTCGTTCGGGACCCAGGCGGCGATGGGGCCGATTTCCAGCCGGATCTGCGGCTGGACGGCAGCCAGCGAGAAAGCTCTGGGATAGGGGATGAGGGTCTCCTGCTCGCGCGCCTCAACCTCCAGGTCTGTACCAAGGCGTTCGGCCAGGGCCGGTCGAACGGCCGGCACGAAATCCCGCGCCAGAAACTCAACTGTGCGCTGGTTGGATTCCTTGCCGAAAGCGTCTTGCTTCGTCGCACTTCGATGCGCCCAAGGTTCGTCCGGGGAATACCCCAACGTTCGCCAATCCAAGATCAGATCGATGTCTTCGGAGAATCTCTCGATGGCCCCGAAGGCCTTGGAAAGGCTGGTTCCGCCCTTGAAGGCCAAGTGGTCCTTCCACGGGCTCTCATGGAAGAGGTAGTCCAGCACCCAGCAGACCCAGAAGTCCTTTTCGACGATGGCCTCATGCACCTCCATCTTCTGTGCGGCTGCCCTGAAGAGGTCGCGCCGGTCCTTCTCCGGCCGCCGGGCCATCTCACGCATGAGGGGGTGCCTCCTCCGCCGCCAGGCGCTTGATGATCTCGTAAACCCAGGACGTGGCGTAGCGCGCTTCCTTCAGGGCCCGGCCGCGCTCGCGTGAGTCCATCACCTTGCTGAGCGCCGCCACCACGGTATCGTCGACATGGGCCTGCCCCAGGGTCTTCAATGCTTGCACGACCAACGCCGTCTTGGGCGACAACCCGGTCGTTTCCTTGTTGGTCCGATGCTTGAGAAGGAGGCTTCCACCGTCCCAGGCGTACTGCTTCGTGGGGCCGTCGCTGAAGTATTGCCAGTGGGCGGGCACCTGTGTCGACAGGCCTAGCATGTTGAGCGCGGTCTCGCCCGCAGGAACAATGGTCCAGCCGTGGGCGCGTGCAATGGCGTGGGCGATCGCATCTGGGTCTGGGCTCGCCGGAGCAGCGAGCATCTTGCTGAACTCCGGGTAATCATAGACCCCCCGCATCAGGCGGCGGATCTCGCGCTTCTTGGCCAAGCGGGACAGGATTTGTCGCACGGATTCGTGGCTCGCAAGATCCAGGAAATCCTTCGGGGTAAACACCTTGCCCCTGCCCATCCCGTAGATCCTTGCAACGGCTTTATCAGAAATAGTCTTGTCGATCTTACGCTCTGCGTCCATGTCACCAATAATAGGTAGTTATCGTGACGCTGTCAAGCCTCTTGCGTCACGAGTTGGAGGAAGGGACCGGAGCCCCCCGCGCGTTCTTGAAGAGCCACAGCGCCGTGTGGATCGGGAAGGTGTCCCTCCGCCCCCGCTCCAGCACCTCCCACAGATTCGCCGGAGGCGGAAGCTCCTCCGGCGCGAAGGATCGAAGTGTGCGGACGCCGGGCATGGGCCCTCTTTATCACTCTCCCTTCCTGGGACCGAGGCCACAAGGACGCGGCTGCCCTAGTTCCCGTCCACGAAGGGTTCGTTCTTCAGAAGCAAATAGAGCAAGAGGGCGGCCTTCTCCTCCAGGGTCCGGTACCTATCTTCCGGGCTGATGGGCCGAGTGCCGGACGCCGGGGAGCTGCGGAGGTTCCGGTACCCTTGCTTGCCGATCAGAGCCGAGACGCCAGAGGTTCGGCGGAGACCTTCAACGATCTTTCGGGCCTCCTCAAGGGTCATGGGTGCCATCTTGGTGGGCTTTTGGGCCGCAGCGATGGGCGTGTGTTTGTCGGTATGTTTGTCCGGGTGGACCAGGGCAAGGATGTCCTCCGCCAACACCCTCCGTACGATGGCCGAGGCCTGCTCTCCGATGAGCAACTGGTGCTCATCATCGCCGCTGGTCAGACAGATGGTCCGCTTTAGCTCGATCAGGCGCCGCGCGTTGGTCGTATAGCCCTTCACCAGGTGGCCCGCCAAGATGCCCGTCGGCCAAATACGGAATTGAGCGCCCTCCTTCGAATTGACCCGGTACCCCACACTGAGAATGGCGTCCAGGTTGAAGTGTTCAACATGGTAGGTTTTCCCGTCTGCGGCAGTGGTTGCAAAAACTGCAACAACCGACTGCCGGTCCAGTTCTTTGGCCCGGAAAATGTTGGCCAGATGCCTGGAGATGACGGACTTGTCCCGGCCGAAGAGGGAGGCGATTTGGTTGAGGCTCAACCAGAGGGTCTCCCCGTCCATCCGAACCTCAAGGGTGGGGGCGCCTCCCTTCGGGCGGTACAACTTGACGGTCCCGCCCGTCTTCGAATCTTGGGAATCATCACCCATGGAGTCCCCCCTCTTCGTCGATTACATCATGCCATGGGGGTGGAGGCAATTCTGAGGGGGAGGTACGGCCGCCAAATGTGAGATAGACCGGAGAGTCCGCCGCCAAGTAGCCTTTGCCGTAGGCCGGCAGGCAGTGGAACCACGCCAGCGCCTGGAGGACCACCCCGGGGTCCTCGTCCGGCGCGTGCCTCGCCTCACGCTCCCGCGTCCGGTAGCCGAACATGGGCCCCGGCAGGCGCCCGAAGGCCCCCTTTCCGCCCTGCGCGTTCTTGAAGAGCCACAGCGCCGTGTGGATCGGGAACGTGTCCTTCCGCCCCCGCTCCAGCACCTCCCACAGATTCACCGGGGGCGGCAGCTCCTCCGGCGCGAAAGATCGAAGTGTGCGGACACCGGGCACCAAGTCTCCTCGTGACTCGACCAGTGGGGACCGTCGAGATGCTAGTCGTGATGGAATACTCGGGCCAGAAAGTCTTTCACTGCCCCCTTATTCTCTAGGAACCCTGACCTTCAACTAGGCCTGAACCCCAGAGGTTGGCCCGCCCACGCTTTGCTGCCATACGAAGTCGTAGATTCCGTCCGCGGCTTCTTGCACCTGTCGCTCGGTATAGGGAGGAATCGGCAGAGCTTGGTAGACGTGGTCGAGGACAAACACCTTCACCTCGGCCTTGGTCTGTTCGCGATCCGTCCATCGGTTCAAGGCGCCCAGACGCTCTTGAATGGCGGCCAAGAGACTCTTGCTGGACTGCTTCACCCTCTCCTTGTCTTCCTTGCTGATGCGTTCCTTGTATAGGAGGTCGAAGAGAGCCAGCTCATCTTCGGTCAGGCCTTCGCGGGCCGCGCGCTGTTGCTCCTCGTCAAGGCTCTTGGCCAACTCGATGAGTCTTGCGAAGGTCTCTTCAACGGTGGCGCGATCCTTCTCGCGGTTGTACTCACCAACAATCTCTTGGTAACGCTTGTAGTAGTCCATGCGGGCGGGATTGCCCCCCAGCATTTGGGCGAGCTTGGCTTCCACGACCGCGCACATGTCCTGCATGGTGGACCGCTTCCGGGTGATTTTCTTTGCGAACTCATCTCGCAGCTTTTCGAAGTTGACCTTGCTGAGATCCACCGTGAGGCCCTCGGCCTGGTCTCCGCCCGGCTGTTGCGCTCGGATGGCCTCGTTCACGATCTTGTGGATCTCTTTCAATACCTCAGTCACGTCGGCGGTGTCCCGACGTTCTGAGAGCTTCTTGTAGATCGCCTCGATGTTGTCGTGCCGCTCCGCGAAGGTGAACGCGGCAGGCTCCATCAGAAGGGCCTTGAACCTCGAGAAGGTCTCGCGGGCCATGATCTCGAAACGCCGTTTTGCCTCGGCCGAGGTGTAGAGGGCCTCCACCGCGTCCCGAAGCGCCCCGATGCGCGTGAAGCCTTTCGCTCCTACCAACCGGGCCGGCTCGAAACCGAGCCCTCGAAGATGATTCTCCGTCGCTTCAATGCCCTCCTTCAGAGACGCTACCAGCTCCTCAATGGGGGCGATGATGACCTCTGGGCCCTCGCCGTCATCGCCGAGCGCGTACTGCGCCAGAGCCGCCTGAAGGGCTTTGAGCATCCCGTTGTAGTCCACGATGACGCCGCAGGCCTTCCCGGGGTAGACCCGGTTGGCCCTGGCGATGGCTTGCATGAGCGTGTGCGCCTTCATGGGCTTGTCGATGTAGAGGGTCGAGAGGCACTCCACGTCGAAGCCGGTCAACCACATGGCGCAAACGATGGCCACCCGGAAGGGATGCGCCGGATCCTTGAACGCCGATTCCACATCCACGCGGCGCCCATCGGGCGTCTCGAAGCCCCGCTTCATGCGGTCGCGGTGCGGAACGATGTCGAACCCCCACTTGCCGAAATCCCGCATCTCGTTCTGGCCTTCGCTGATGATGATCTCGATGAGGGTCTCGTCCATCCACCGTGCCTGCTGAGACAGGGCGTCGTACTCGGCGGCAACCTTCTCTTGCACTTCGGGGTCGCGTGCCTGGCGAAGTTCCTGCTCCTTGTGACGCGCGGCCTCGGCAACGGCCTGGGCGCGGCCCCTCCAGCGCGGTAAAATCCTCTGGAGCATCCGAGCACAGGTGATCTTGTCGATGCAGACCAGCATCGACTTCCCGGCTTCCCAACGTGTCGAACAGTGCTCGACGAAGTCCTCGGCGATCTTGTCGAGGCGGTCGTCCGCCGTGATGATCTCGTAGTCCTTCCCGAGCAACTTCTCGAGGAGCGCCTCCTCGTCCAGGTCGAGATTGGCGGCATCGATCTTCTGCCGGATGCGGTCGTTGAGGTCGAGCCTGGCGATGCCGAGCTTCTCTCCCCGGTTCTCATAGATCAGCTTGACCGTAGCGCCATCCTCCTCGGACCGCTTGAAGTCGTAACGAGAGACATAGTCCCCGAAGATGCGGCGCGTCAGCTCGTCGTTCTTGAAGAGAGGCGTCCCGGTGAAACCGATGAAGGAGGCATTGGGAAGAGCCAGTCGCATGTTACGCGCGAGCTTCCCCGCCTGCGTCCGGTGGGCCTCATCCGAGATCACGATGATGTCGTCCCGGCGGCTGTAGGGAGATTCGGGGGTCACGTCCTGGTTGAACTTATGGATGAGGCTGAACACGTACCGGTGGTTCTCTTGCAAGAGGGTCTTCAGCTCCTCCCCCGTGCCGGCCCTGGGCGTCTTCTCGTCGGCGGCGCCGCACCCAACGAAGGTGCGGTAGATCTGGTCGTCGAGGTCCTCCCGGTCCGTCATGATGACGAACGTGAAGTTGCCGGGGATCGTCCTGCGGACCTTCTCGGCGAAGAAGACCATCGAATAGGACTTCCCGCTGCCCTGGGTGTGCCAGAAAACGCCCAGCCTCCCAAGGTCCGGGTGGGCCCGCCTGGCGAAGGGCAGGGCGGGTTCCTCCGCGACCAGCCGAGAAGGTTCCTCGAACACGAGGCGCTTCTCCGGTGG
>JAKAJA010000092.1 GCA_021814085.1 Acidobacteriota bacterium
TCGGGTCCCAGGGCTCCAGTACGCACCAGCGGCGTGAAGGGATCTCGCTCGGCCTGATGCCGGTAGAGCGACTCCCCTTCCATCAGCAGGTTATCCTCTGGTGCCGGCGTAGCTGGCCCGGAGGCTTCGGAGGGCGGCGGCAGGGGAGGAATGGAACCAACCGGAGCGGTCGAAGGGGCGGGAGAGGAGGCGGGGGTACCCTGCTGCGCGGGCTCGAGCTTCGAGTTGACGCGCCCCAGCGTCCTGACCGGTTCCTGCGCCGCGGCCGCCAGGCCGCAGGCCAGCAGGATCGCGGCCATGATCGTGAGCATCCACTGTCGTCTCATGACTTCTTCCCCTCCAGTGCCTGGAAGGCCTCCGGGTTTTGCATATACACCAAGGCGGAGAAGGAGGCGTTGACGGTGGCCCCCTTCGAGCCCCCCGCCGACATCTCCAGGTTGGTGACGTTCACGATGCGCCGCATGTGGGCGATCTTGTCAAAGAAGAGGGCAACGTCGTGGTACCCTCCGCTCACGTTGATCTTGTAGGCCTGCTCGCTGTACAGGTCCTTCTTGGCCACGGCGGAGGGGCTGATGGAGGCGATATTCAGGTTCTGGTCCCTGGCATAGGTCTGGAAGACCCGGAGCAGCTTGCCCGTGTCGGGCTGCACGGGGATGATGGACTTGAGAACCTCCAGGTCGCGGCGGATCAGGTCGATCTGCCGGTTGAGTTCGTCCACCCGTCTCTGGGCCTGTTTGCCCTGCTGGATCTGACCCTCCAGTTCCGTGCTCCGGGCGATGCGGGCCTCCATGGCTGTATTCCAACCCGAGAGGGGATAGAACCAGGCAGCCGTGCAGAGGAGGGCACCCAACAGGAGGACCACCACGAACTGGCCCCATACGGGTAGCTTGGTGAACTGTTCCATGGCTCCCTCCTCCTAATCAGCCGGCGAATCGACGACTTTTTTCGGTCTGCGGACCGGTGCCGGCGCAGGCGCCGCCGCGGCCGCGGCGGCCGCGGCCTCCGCCGCTTTCGCCTTGCCGCCCGGGTAGTAATTGAATGCCAGCCGGTAGGCGTAGGTCTCCTCGGCACCGCCCTGCTGGGTCACGTCACCGAGCTGGACGTCACCGAACTCCGAGGTTGCCACGACATTGTCGTACAGGGTCGAGATGGTCTTGATGCTCTTGGCCCTGCCGTCGATGGAAATGGCCTGGCCGGCCTGCCTCACCCCCGTGTACCAGGCACCCTCCGGCAACACTTCCACGAGCCGGTTCATGAGCTTCACGGGGACGCTCTGCTGGTCCTTGAGCTGCTTGATCTGGTCGAGTTTTGCCGTGTACTCGGTCTTCCGCTGTTCGAGTTCGGCCACTTTCTCGCGAGCGCCCTCGTACTTTTTGAGCTCGATCTCCTGGCTGGCGATGGTCGCGGCCAAGGTGTGGTTTCTCATCCAGAGCCAGCCGCCGTAGGCCAGAACGCCGATCACGAAAATAGCCAGGATGGCGATGTAGAGCGGCCACGGGGGCGCCCCCTCTCCTCCGGTGGCGGCAACGGGACGGGGCCCCGGGAGACCGCCCGCCTTCTTGGCACCCCGCCCTTCGGTGAGCAGATTGATCCGGATCATCTAGTCCCCCATCTTGCGTTGGGCCAAGCCCACTGCCACTGCGAAATGCGGGGCCAGCCGGTTGATGGTGTCCAGAGGGAATTCCCGCTCATCCACGACGATGTTCTGGAATGGGTTCATGATCTCCACGGGCACGCCGAAGAACTGGCTGAGGTAGCGGTCGATGTTGGGGACCTGGGTCCCCCCCCCGGAGAGCATGATTTTGTGAATCACGTTTTCGTTCGTGGTGACCCTGAAGAAATCCAGGGTCTTCTTGAGCTCGGCGCCGAATTCCTCGGTCACGGCGTTGAGGATGGGGACCACCTGTTCGGGCCGGACCCCCTCCACCTGCTCGCCCTTCTTGGCCGACTCGGTCTGCTGGAAGGAGAGGTTCATCTCCCGCTGCAGGGTGTCGGTGTAGTTGTGGCCACCGGCCTGGATGTCGCGCCAGAACAGGGGGCTGCTCCCCTTGAGGACGCAGATGTTGGTGGTGCTGGACCCGATGTTCACCAGGGCCGTCACCTCGTTGCCGTTGATGGGGTAGTTGATCTCGTAGGCGTTCTGGACGCAGAAGACGTCCACGTCCAGGGACGACGCGGCCAGGCCTCCCTGCCCGAGGAGGGAGGTGTACTCGCCGATGAGGTCCCGCTTGACGGCCACGAGCAGGACGGAGATGTTCCCCGTCGTGGGGTCCGTTTCGAGGACCTGGTGGTCAATCTTGACTTCTTCGATATCGAAGGGGATGTACTGGCCGGCCTCCCACTGGATGGCCTCGGCGAGTTCAGCCTCGCTCATGGCCACCATGGAGATCCTCTTGATGATGACCGAGTTGCCATCCACGGAAGTGGCCACGTTGAGGTTCTTGATGTTGTGCTCCCGGAGCAGCTTGTGGATGGCATCGATCACGGCTCCCGAGTCCATGATGGTCCCGCCGACGATGGCTTCCGCCGGGAGCGGTTCGATGCCGAAGGCCTTGAGCTGATACCCCTTCCCCTTGCCTAGATCCTTGAGTTCCACCATCTTGATAGCGGAGGACCCAATATCCAGACCCAACAGGTTTTTAGGTTTTCCGAAGAACACTTTGGATTCCCCTTCTCAATGCGTGTTAAGCCCTCCAAACTTAATGCTCTACGTTAACATATCTAACGCAAGCCCGAAAGTCAAGTGCTTTTCTAAGGGTTACCCCCTTCCAACCCCGTGGCAGACCTTCGTCGGGTATTGTAACAGGTGTCAATCCCATTGCAAGGGTGCGACCCGGGGGGCCCAGACCCTCCCCTCGCGAATCCATCTCGCCCCTCCAAGGCTGCGCCAAACCCTTGCCAGCCATGGAGGAGGGTGGTAGTGTTGCAGGGCCGGGCCGGAACCAACCCGGGAACCTGGATCCAGGAGAACCCCATGGCCGAACGGCCTTCCAGCCGAGAGAATGGAACCCTCAAGCGCGTGGAGGACGTCCTCCAGCGCCAGGGCCTGCCCGCGAACCTCGAGGCCGAAAGGGCCCTCCTGGGGGCCATCCTCATGTACAACGACCTCTTCGAAGAGGTCCAGGAGCTCACGGACCCCGAAGACTTCGCCCTCCCCGCCCACCAACGCATCTTTAGGGCCATGCAGGGCATGCGTCTCCAGCAGATGGGCCTCGACCTGGTTAGCCTCACGGAGTGGCTCCACACCAAGGGCGAGCTGGAGGCCGTGGGGGGCCCGGAGGCCATCAGCGACCTGGTGGCAGGCATCCCCAAGATGTCCAGCGCCTCCCAGTACGCCAAAATTGTCCGGGACCGCTCCCTTCTCAGGCAGCTCATCCAGAACGCCAGCCAGATCATCACCGAGGCCTACTCCAGCTCCAAGGAATCGGAGGAGGTCCTCAAGGAAGCGGAGGACTCCATCCTCCGCATCGGCGAGCGGACCCTCCGATCTTCCCTTCAGGGCATGGGAGACTTGGCCCGGCACATGGAGGAACTTCTGGGCGAGCTCACCATGCGCGGCCAGCACGTCACCGGCGTGGCCACCCACTACACCGACCTGGACGACATGACTTCCGGGTTGCAAAAGTCGGACCTCATCATCCTCGCGGCCCGGCCCTCCGTCGGAAAGACGGCCCTGGCCCTGAGCCTGGCCCTCAACGTGGCCCGGGAAGGCAAGTCCGTGGCCTTCTTCAGCCTGGAGATGAGCGCGGAGCAGATCTTCTTCCGTCTCCTGAGCATGCGGAGCGGCGTGGACCTCAGGCTCCTGCGCACGGGCAGGGTCCCCGCCAGCAAGCGGGCCGAGGTCAACTTGCGCATCGATGAGTTGGCCTCCCTCCCCATCTTCATCGACGACAGCGCCCAGCAGACGCTCCTGGACATCGGTGCCAAGCTCAGACGGCTTAAGGTCCAGCGCAACGCCCCCGCGGACCTGGTGATCATCGACTACCTCCAGCTCATGAAGGGCATCGGGCGGTCCGAGAACCGGAACCAGGAGGTCTCCGCCATCTCCAGGGGCCTCAAGGCCCTGGCCAAGGACCAGAGCGTCCCCCTGGTGGCCCTCTCCCAGCTATCGAGGGCCCTCGAGAAGCGTGGGGAGAACAAGGAACCCCTCCTATCCGATCTGCGGGATTCGGGCTCCATCGAACAGGACGCCGACCTCGTCCTCTTCCTGAGCAGGAACCCCCTCTTCTCCGCCGAAGACCCCGAGCGGAGCGCCAGGAGCAAGCTCATCGTGGCCAAGCAGCGCAACGGTCCCACGGGAACCATCGACCTGACGTTCATGGAGCGGCAGGCCATGTTCGTCAACGCCACCCACGCCGCGGAGAGCGAGCCCTATGGCTGAGGACCAACAGCCCCGACCGCACCGGTCCACCGTCCTGACGGTGGACCTGGACGCCGTGGCCAGCAACACCCGGACGCTTTCTATTCACGCCGGTGGCCGTCCTCTCCTGGCCGTGGTCAAGGCCAACGCCTACGGCACGGGGGCAATCCCCGTGGCCAAGGCCCTCCTGGATGGGGGGGTGAGCTGGCTGGGGGTGGCTATGGCCGAGGAGGGCGTCCAGCTGCGGCGGGCAGGCATCGGGGCACCCATTCTCATGCTCGGGCCCGCGGACCCCTCACAATGCCCGATCCTCATCGAACACCGCCTAACGCCGGCCATCTATTCGCTGCCCTTCCTGGAGGCCCTGGACCAGTGCGCCGGAGCCGCCGGAACCATGGTGGACGCCCACCTCAAGGTGGATTCGGGGATGGGACGCCTCGGGTTCCGCGAGGAGGAGATCCCCTTATTCCTCCGAGCCCTTTCAAAAGTCGGCGGCGTCCGAATCACGGGCCTCTTCTCCAATCTGGCCAGCGCCGACGATCCCCCTTCCCGGCAAAACCCCGACCAGCTCGCCCGATTTTTATCGATCCTGGAGACCCTCAGACGCGGCGGCGTGGACCCCGAGTGGGTGCATCTTGCCAACTCTTCGGCTCTCCTGGCCCATCCCCCCGCCCACCTCTCCCTCTGCCGCCCGGGGCTAAGCCTCTATGGCATCCGGCCCTCGGAAGCCCTGCCCGACCCGGGGCTCCGCCCGGCTCTCTCCTTCCACACCCGGATCGCCCAGGTGAAGGACCTTCCGGCGGGAACCCCCGTGGGATACGGGGCGACCTACCGGACCGCGTCGAGGAAGCGGGTTGGCATCCTGCCCGTGGGGTACGCGGACGGTCTCCCGCGATCCGCCTCCCCAGGCGGCCACGTGCTCGTGAAGGGAGCCCCCTGCCCACTCATCGGGCGCGTCAGCATGGACCTGGCGGCGGTGGACCTGGAGCCGGCGGGAGACGTCCGCGAGGGGGATGAAGTGGTCCTCTGGGGCCAGTCGGGCCAGGAGACCCTCGGGCCCTGGGATTGGGCCCGCTGGGCCGGGACCATCCCCTACGAGATCATGACGGGGGTCGGGTGCCGGGTGGCGCGCCGCTACTTGGAGGGCGGCACGCTACGCGTGGTCATCCCCATCCTCTGATGCGAACGGGCCCTCACCCCGAGGCCCTCCTGGACAACCAGAAGGCCAACCAGACCGATACAGCTCCGACAAGAATGCCACCCGCTATATAGAAAGAGGCGGCCGCCCCCCCTTCCGGCCCGGAGCTCATGGCCCAGAGGACGGCCGAGTTGTGGAGGGCGTGGCCCCCCACGGCGAGCCAGAAGTTCCCCGTCCTGAAGACCACGTAGGCGAGGACCCATCCCAGGACCGCGACGGGCAGGAACCGGTAGGGGGAGGCGTGGACGAGGGCGAAAGCCAATGCGGAGGCCAGGCTCGCCGCCGCCGTCCCCCAGGGCCTGAGGCACCAGAGGAGGGCCCCCCGGAAGAGGGACTCCTCGCAGAGGGCGGGCACCAGGGCGAAATAGAGCAGACGCCGGAGCGGATCCACGGAGAGCACCAGCGCCCTGAGGGCAGGCTCCTCCTCCCGGGCTCCGGGCAGCAGGGAGATGAGCCCGGCCAAACCGAGGGCGAGAAGAGAGCCTCCCAAAACGAACAGGAGGGCTGCCGCGGCCCCCCTCCGCCCCACCTCATGCGCGGGGAAGGCCTGGCGAATGCCGCCCCTCCAAAGGGCCCACAGGAGGGAGGGGACAAGGAAAGCCAGTACTGGGAGGAAGAGGAACCGGAAGGGGAGGCCGCGCCCTTGCCATAGCCCTGCCAAGGCGACGAACAGGACCAGGCAGACGCCTACCAGGAGGAACCCCTCCCACGCCTGCGGGACTTTGACGGCAGGCAGGTCGGCTTCGGTGCGGGGGGAGCTGGAATCCAAAGGACATCTCCGGAGAGGGGCGATCTTCGAGCAGGGAAGGGCTCGGGCACAAGCCCATGGGCCTCGTCCGGTCAGGCTTTCAGGCGATCTCGTACGGAGCCGAGGCATGCTTGCAGGAGCGAGTCCGCCTGGCCGGCGGGAACCTCATCCCGCTCACCGAGGCGGTGGAGGACCTCCTTCGTGGCCCGCATGGACTCCACGTAGCGCCGGCAGGCTTCGCAGCCCGCCATGTGCTGGGCAATCTCCTCGCAGGACCCCTCCTCCAGTTCCCTGTCCAGGAAGGGCGAGATGAGGTCGAAGAGCTGCCGGCAACTGCCCCCTTCGTGATCGTGCACTCGGTGACCTCCTCAGCAGCCCGCTAGAGCCTGTTCTTCCCACATCGGGGGCACCGTGTCAAGGTAGGCTTTTGTGACCGGCCCGCACCTGCTAGACTTCGCATAAGAGAAGGAGCGCGCCATGACCGACCAGACCCAGCCTCTCGTCGCCGTCCTCATGGGCAGTGCCAGCGACGCCCCAGTCCTGGAACCCTGCCTCGATGTCCTCCGCCAGTTCCAGATCCCCTTCGAGGTGCGGGTCCTCTCAGCCCACCGGACCCCTGATGAGACGGCCGCTTTCGTGCGGGGGGCCGAGGGCCGGGGCGTTCAGGTCATCGTGGCCGCGGCGGGCATGGCCGCTCACCTCGCTGGCGCATGCGCCGCCCAAACCGTCCTGCCGGTCATCGGCGTCCCCGTGGCATCGGGACCCCTCAACGGTCGGGACGCCCTCCTCTCGACCGTCATGATGCCCCCCGGG
>JAKAJA010000093.1 GCA_021814085.1 Acidobacteriota bacterium
CCGGCGGTTGGGCGTCACCATGGCCTCGTAGGCGTCGGTCACCGCCACGACGGCCCCCATGAGGCTCAGGCGCTTGCGGCCCAGAGGATAGCCCGAACCGTCGAGCTTTTCGTGGTGCTCCTCCACCAGCCGCGCGAGAGAGACGAAGCCGAGCTGCCTGAGCATGGCGCCGCCCTCGGAGACGTGCGACTCGAGGATCCGATGTTCGATGGGGGTCAGGGGGTTGGACTTGTTGAGGAGGGACCAGGGGATGCGCAGCTTGCCGATGTCGTGGAGGAGGCCGCCCAGCTCCAGGAGCTGAAGGTCCAGATAGTCGGGGGAGTCCCCAGGCCGCTCGCATTGGCTCGGCGAATCGCCCATGAGCCTCTCGCCGAGCATGCGGCTCATGCGGGACACGGCCCGAGAATGGTTGTTCCCCGTGTACCAGTCCTTCCTCTCCAGCATGAGGACCAGGTTGTTCAGGATCTGGCGGTCGTCGGCGTTGAGGGCGTCGAGGCCGGTCCCGGTCATGCGGGGGCGGATGGAGCGGCTCAGGATGTCCAGGGTCGTGTCCACGACCACCCCTTCCCAGTAGACGCTGGGGCGGTGGAGGCTCTCTTCGAGCGCCTCTCGGCAGTGGTCGTACGCCTCCCGGATGCGGCCCTCCTCGGCGCAGACCATGGCCAGAAGCCTGTGGACGGCGGGGATGAGGCGGGGGGCTGCCGGTGAGCCCAGGGCCAGGTGGTCCAAGTGGGCCGTGAGGAGGGCGCCAGCCTCCTCCACGCGTCCCTCCAGGAGCAGGATCTCTCCGTCGTCGGCGGTGGCGAACTCCAGCGCGATGGGATCGTCCGCCGAGAGGGCCCGTACGCGCGCCAGGAGATTCTTGGCGGCCATGAGCTCCGGGCCCCTCGCGCCGGGGGAGGATTGCTGCGCCCTCACCAGGTGCAAATCCAGCAGGTTGGTGAGTCGGTTGCCGAGGATGCGCGACTTGGGCAGGCGGCACTGCTGAAGGACCTCCGCCTGCGGCCATAAGTCCAGCAGCGCCAAGCTCTTCCTGTAGTTGGACTCGGCCTCGTCCCAGCGTCTCGTGAAGTGGCACAGGAGGCCGATGGAGCTGTAGATCTCGATGAGGTGGGGGTGGTGAAGATCCACCCGGAGGGCGCATGCCAGGGCCCGGTCCAGGAGCATCTGGGCCTCGTCGTAATACCGCAGGTCCCTGCCGCACCGGCCGGCCCACTGGAGGGCCCTGGCCGCTGCCTCGTCCAGGCCGTGGTCTTCAAGGAGGCTGCCCGCCTGCTTGAACAGGATGAAGGCGGTGATATCGTCTCCGAACTGGTTCATGCGCTGGAGGAGGCGTTCCAGAGCCGGGGCTATCTGCGCAAGGAAGGCCTGATCGAGGCGAGGCGTGCTCGATAGGGCCGCCAGGGCGTCTTGAACGAAGCGCGATTCGGACTGGTACCGCTCGAACGCGCCCTGGTCCATGGCGCGGAGCTGTGGGGAATCCCTCCAAGACCAGAGCGTGGACCTGAAAAAGGATCGCCACGCCCGGGGGTCCAGGGAACCGGGAACGGGGTTCATGGGCCACCTCATTGATTAGTATACGAGAGTTCCCGTTTGCAGAGAACCGGCCCCGCCTGTTTGACGCCTCCGCCCCCAAGGCCCTACACTCCATAGCCATGGCTGAGCTGCCCCCCGTCCTGTCCGTGTCGGACCTGCGCAAGAGCTTCGGATACACCCCCGTGCTGGCGGGCGTCTCGCTGGCCCTGCGGTCGGGCGAGCTCGTCCTCCTGCTGGGGCCCAATGGCGCGGGGAAAACCACCCTGACGAGGGTCTTGACGACCCTCTCGCGGCCCGGAGGAGGACACGCGCGCGCCAAGGCCGCGCCTTTTCTCTACAAGGGGGAGCCCCTGGGAGAAAGGAACCGCGCCCAATTTCTCAGGCGGGTGGGATACCTCTCGCACCAGACGTTCCTTTACGCCCATCTCACGGCGGAGGAGAATCTGCGGTTTTTCGGCAAGCTCTACGGTATGGACGACGTGGAGGGACGAATCACCCGGCTCCTGGATGAGGTGGGCCTGGCCGCCGCCCGCCGCAAGACCGTGGGCGCCTTCTCCCGGGGCATGCTCCAGCGGCTGAGCATGGCGCGCGTCCTGCTCACGGATCCCGAGCTTCTCATTCTGGACGAGCCCTATTCGGGGCTTGATCCCTCCGGCAGCCGCACCCTCACCGAGCTTCTGGCGGGCCTCAAGACCTCCCACCGGGCGCTGCTGCTCATCACCCACGAGCTGGAGGACTGCCTCGCCATCTCCGATCGCGTCGTGATCCTGCACAAGGGCAAGGTGGCCTGGGAGGCGCCCACTTCGGGCCTCTCCCTCCAGGACGTGCGCAGACACTACTTCCTGGCCACGGGAGAGGGAGGCGGCCCGTGAATTACGTGCGCGTGGTGGCCCTCATCTTCGCCAAGGACTTCCGGGAGGAGCTCCGCCGCAAGGAGAACGTGATCTCCTCGCTCCTCTTCGCATTCCTCTCGCTGGTGCTCTTCGCCTTCGCCCTGGACCCGACCCAGGTGGACCTGAACCGGACGGGATCGGGCCTCCTGTGGCTCATCATCCTCTTCGCCGGAAGCCTCTTCATGGGGGCCTCGTTCCGCAAGGAGATGGAGACGGGGACCCTTCAGGCCCTCCTGCTGAGCCCGACGGACAGAAGCGCCATCTTCCTGGGCAAATTCCTCGTGAACCTCGTATTCCTCCTGTTCCTGGAGGGGCTTCTTCTCGTCTTCGCCTACCTCCTGCTCGACGTTCAGACCGGCCCCGTCCTGGTTCCCCTGGCCGTGGCGTGGATCGCCGTGACGGTGGGATACGCCGCTCTGGGCACCCTCTTCTCGGCCCTCATCGCCAACGTTCGCGGCGGGCAGGTGATCTACCCCATCCTGCTCTTTCCCGTCCTCATTCCCCTCGTCATCGCCGCCGCCACCCTCACCCAGGACGCCCTCGCCGGGCGTCCCGTCTACACGAGCCAGTGGTTGCGGCTCGTTGCCCTGTTTGATACGCTTTTCGTGACGGCCTCGGTCTTTCTGTTTGAGTATGCGGTGGAAGAATAGAGGGCGGTTGAGGGTTGAAAGATGAGGGTTGTGGGTGGAGGGAGGAGAGCGCCACGATGACGGATAAGAGATCGCTCCACGGCCTCTCGCGTCTCGCCCCTCGCCGCCCGTGCCGCGCAAAACGGAGATCGAATCGATGAGCCTTCGTACCTGGGTCCGGACCTTGTGGGGGCTCGCCGCCGTGCTCAACGGGGCGGCGCTTGCCATGATCTTTTTCTACGCCCCCGTCGAGATCCAGATGGGGGCCGTCCAGAAGATTTTCTACTACCACGTGCCCTCCGCCATCGCCGGGTACGTCCTCCTCTTTCTGGCGTTCCTCTTCAGCATCCTGTACCTCTGGAAGGACGACCCCTCCTACGACCTGCTGGCCTACACCACGGCGGAGGTGGGCTTCGTCTTCATCACCGTGGTTCTGGTGACGGGCCCCATCTGGGGCCGCTCCGCGTGGGGCAAGTGGTGGGTCTGGGAGCCGCGCCTCACCTCGGCCCTCATCCTCTGGCTCATGTACAGCGCCTATTTCCTCCTGCGGCTCTTCTCGCGCCACGAGGCCCGTGCGGCGCGCATCGCGGCGGTCGTGGCCATCATCGCCTTCTTCGACGTGCCCATCGTCCACAAGGCCATCGAGTGGTGGGGCTCCATCGTCCACCCCAAGAAAGTGGTCCTGGAGCCGCCCATGAGGCAGACCTTCTTCGTCGCCATGATCGCCGTGTTCACCCTCGCCGCCGCCCTGACCCTCACCCGCTTCATGGTGGGGAAGGCCGAGGAGCGGCGCCAGGCCCAGAGGGAGGCGACGCCATGACCGCGGCCCTCGGCCTGCTCCAGGAGGTGGCCATCAAGACGCCCGACACCACGGGATATCTGCGGATGGGCTACGCCGCCATCGGCGCCATCTTCGCGGCGTACCTGCTGTTCCTGTGGATGCGAGCGAGGAGCGAGAAGTAGGGGAGCAGGGGAAGACGCGCCGCGTGCCGGGCTCGTCTCGCGTCCCGCTCGCCGTTCTTCCCCGCAGGCCGCGCATAGAGATTGGCCCTTGACAGGTTGATGGAGAGGATCGGCCATGACCGCGGAATCTTCGTCCCTGGTCGCCCTCCTGACCGACTTCGGGACCGACGATCCCTGGGTGGGCAGCCTCAAGAGCGTCATCTGGCAGATCTCCCCCGGTGCCAGGATCGTGGACGTCACCCACTCGGTTCCCGCGCACGACGTCTTCGCCGGCGCCTTCGCCCTTTATCGATGCTACCGGGACTACCCCGAAGGGACGGTCCACCTGTGCGTGGTGGACCCCGGCGTGGGAGGGGCAAGGCGCCCCATTCTGGTGGCTACGGCCGGGCGATTCTTCGTGGGTCCCGACAACGGCCTCTTCTCCTTCATCTACGAGTTCGACACGGTCCGCCAGGTGGTGCATCTCACCTGCGACCGGTACTTCCATCTCCCCGTGAGCGGCACGTTCCACGGACGGGACATCTTCGCCCCCGTGGCGGCGTGGCTCGCCTCGGGCGTGGCCCCCTCCGAGTTCGGGCCGTCCGTCGGGGACGGGGTGAAGCTGGCCGTGCCCGTGGATCGCATCGCCGGGGACAACCTCGTGCGCGGCGAGGTATGCGCCGTGGACCGCTTCGGCAACTGCATCACCAACATCCGCGCCGCCACCTTGGACCAGTTCGCCGAACGGACGGGCCGGCGCCGCTTCAAGGTTCTCGTGGGCGGCCAGGAGATCCCCCTGGCGTCCGCCGGCGGCTACGGACAGGACGCCCCCGTTTTCGCCCTCATGGGGTCCTCCGGACTCCTGGAGCTGGCCTCCAACCAGCGCTCCGCGGCGCAGGTCCTCGGCCTCACGGGCCGGGGCAAGGAAGTCGGCATCATGGGCGCATGAGGGCGGGCCCTTGGTGACGCATGCACTCTTCCGCGGGCTCGGCACGGCATCGGTCTCAGGGCCGGGTGCGCGTCGAGCGCGTCTTCCCGTGGCATGCGCCATCTTGTTGCTAGGGTGCGGCGCCATTGGGCCGCAGCGCGCGCAGGACGGCAGCTCTCCCCTGCCGAACGCGGCTGCGGCAGATCACGGGACCCTCCTACACATGCGACCTATCCGCGGTGCGGCAACCCCAACGCCCAAGCCGCTGGAGCCACTGCCGCCGCGGTGGAGGAGGGATATCATCGACACCGCCGCCGGTGCCGGGTATCTGAGCGAGAGCGAACGGCGCCTCATCGCGGAAATCAACAGGGTGCGAACCGATCCCAGGGAATACGCGCAGCGGTTCTTGGTGCCGCTGCGGCCGTACTATCACGGCGCGCTCATGGAACGGCCGGGCGAGACCACCGTCGCGACCCGTGAAGGCATCGGGGCGCTGGATGCGTGCATCAAGGATCTCCAGCGCGCAACCCCCGTGCCCCCGCTGTCACCCAAGAAGGGGCTTACCCTGGCCGCACGCGACCTTGCAAGGGATCAGGCCAAGACGGGGGCGATGGGGCATACGGCAAGCGACGGGTCCACGGACGTGGACAGAATCAACCGCTACGGCCGGTGGGACATCAGCGCGGGCGAAAATATCGACTATGGGCACCAGGATGCGAGGGGCATCGTGATTTCGCTCCTGATCGATGACGGCGTGCCGTCGCGCGGGCACAGACGGAACCTGCTCGACGCGGCGTTCAGGTTCGTGGGGCTCTGCATCGGTCCGCATCCTGTCTACGGGCATATGTGCGTGATGGATTTTGCGGGATCGTACCGGTAGGCGATGCGCGCAAGCCCTCTGGACGTTGCGCTATAGTAGGCCATGCCTGGTGCGCCCGACGAAACCGCTTCGAAAGGAGACTCCTGATGGTGGGCAAATCGACCAAGATCAGCCGACAGGAAGAACTGACAAAGATTTTCAAGATGGCCATCAAAGCAGAGCAGAGAGCGCAGAAGATGTATCAGAATGCCCTGGCTTTTTGCGACCATGAAGAGCTCAAGGAGATCCTGATCGGCCTTTACGAGGATGAAGCGCGGCACGAGAAAGAAATCACAGACCTCTACAATGAGCTGGCGGCCTTCTTCAAGGTGAAGGAAATCCGCGAGCGAAAAGCCACGAACAAGGTCGTCAAAGGCACTGCGAAGCGATGACGGGTGGAGCCTTTAAAAGGAGATGCGCGGGCGGCGTCCGCCGCCGTTGACAGGAGCGAGAAATGGCGATTCGCGTGGTCAGGCTCGGCAGCCCGAGGGCGGAGGGCGAAGGCCTGCGCATCGGGACGGTGCGCCGTCCGCCGCGCGGCGTGCCCAAGGCCGAGTTCGCGGTACGGAACTGGTACGACGTGTGGCTTCCCAACCTGGCCCCGAGCCTTGAGACCATGAAGCTCGGCCTGGGGGCCAAGACGCGGGCCGAGTGGGCCGCGTTCACCAGGAAATACCTGGCTGAAATGGCAACGCCGGAACACGCCCACCTCATCGAGCTGCTTGCCGCGCTGTCCCACCACAGCAACTTCTCGGTGGGTTGCTATTGCGAACATGAAGCACACTGCCACCGTTCGGTCCTGCGCGAGCTCCTGGCCAGAAAGGGTGCCAGGCTGGACGGAGGTACATGAGGTCCGGGATGCCGGGATGCCGGGATGGCGAGATGCCGGGATGCCGGGATGCCGGGATGCCGGGATGAGGGATCCCCTGTCCCGAGAGGGGTTATCTCATCATCTCACCGTTTCCTCATCCCCTCATCACGCCCCCCGGCGACCTTTCGAGGCTCACTCCCCGAAGATCTCCGTTCTGCGCGTGACGGGATAGAAGGGAAACCTGGCGCTGAGGGCTTCGGTACCTCCTTCCTCGCGGTCGAGGAGGGCGATGACGGCCACCACTTCAAGGCCAAACTCCTGAGCCTTTTCGATGGCCTTGAGGGTGGAGCCGCCGGTGGTCACCACGTCGTCCACCATGATGACCTTCTGGCCGGGCTTCACGGGGC
>JAKAJA010000094.1 GCA_021814085.1 Acidobacteriota bacterium
CTGGGCGCCATCATGGGATCCATCCTCCTGGCCGCCGGCCTGCCCTGGAAGTGGCTCGGGGGGATCGTCTGCCTCGGGACCGTGGCCATCGGCATCCTGGCGGTCTCCAGCCCCTACCGGCGACAGCGCCTCATGACCTTCATGAACCCCGAGGCGGACGTGCGGCACGAGGGGTTCCAGGCGCAGCAGTCCCTCATCGCCGTGGGGAGCGGCGGGCTGGTGGGCAAGTGGGTCGGCGGTTCGAGCCAGAAACTCCTCTTCCTGCCCGAACCTCACACCGACTTCATCTACGCCATGATCGGAGAGGAGTTGGGGCTGGCGGGGAACCTCATCGTCCTGGGCAGCTTCCTCTTCTTCGCCTATCTGGGCATCAAGGCCGTGCGGGCCGCCCCCGACCTATTCGGGGCCTACCTCTCCATGGGCATCGTCTCGTGGGTGGTCCTTCAGGCCTTGATCCACATCATGGTCACCCTCACCCTCCTGCCCACCAAGGGGCTCCCCCTGCCGCTCCTCTCCTACGGCGGGTCGAACCTGGTGGTGACCCTGGCCGGGGTGGGGATCCTGCTCAACGTGAGCCAGCACCAGTGAGAAGCCGGGAGCGGGAAGCGGGAAGCAGGGAGAGATGCATGGAGAGCAGGGCTCCGGTGACGCAAGTAGCACGCATAAGGGACGTCCGTGTTCGGCCCGCGACGGGGTCCTCCGCTACCCGCTCCCAGCTCCCTGCTCCCGAGTGGACCGAAACGGGCAAGACCGAGGCCTGGGCAAGGCCACAGATGATGGGGCGCTCACCGTGGAGGAGTTGAGAGTGATCGTTGCGGGTGGCGGGACGGGAGGACACTTTTTCCCCGGGCTTGCGGTGGCTCAGGCCCTCGCTGGCGGCGCCCCCAAGGCGCGCGTCCTCTTCGTGGGCTCCTCCCGCGGCATCGAGGCGCGCCTGGCCCCCCGCCACGGCTTTCCCTTCCTCGCGCTCCCCGCCTCGGGCTTCGCGGGGATGGGCATTGGAGGCCGACTCAGGGCCCTCGCCTCCCTTCCCCTCGCACTCGTGAAGAGCGTCCGGGCCCTGGCCGCCTTCCGCCCCGGCGCGGTGGTGAGCGTGGGCGGCTACGCCTCCTTCCCCCTGGGCATCGCCGCGGGACTCCTCGGCTTCCCCCTCCTCGTTCTGGAACAAAACGTGGAGCCTGGCCTGGCCAACCGCGTGGTCTCCACCTTCGCCGCCGTCGTGGCCGTGGCCTTCCCACAGACCAAGTCCCACTTCGGCGGGAAGGCCCGCCTACTGGGGAACCCCGTCCGCGAGCTGTTGGCATCCGTTCCCGGCGAGGCGCCCCCGCAAATACCACTCCGCCTCCTCGTCTTCGGCGGGAGCCGGGGGGCGCGCGCCATTAACGACGCCGTCGTCGCGGCGCTCCCCGAACTCAAGTCTTTCCCCGGAGGAATCGAGATCCGGCACCAGACGGGCACGGAGGACCTGGACCGCGTCCGGGCCGCCTACGCCGCGGCCGGCGTGACCGCCCGCGTGGAGCCCTTCATCGAGGCCATGGACGATGCCTACGCCTGGTGCCATGCCGCCGTGTGCCGGGCGGGGGCCACGACCCTGGCGGAGCTGGCGGCGGTCCGCCGGCCCGCGCTCCTCGTGCCATTCCCCCAGGCGGCCGGCGGCCACCAGATGCAAAACGCCCTCGGCCTCGAGGCCCTCGGCGGGGCTCTCTGCCTGGACCAGAGGGATATGACCACGAACAGACTCCTGGAGGCCCTCCGCGTCCTCGCCATCCCAGAGAGGCGAGCCATCATGGCGGCCAAGCTGGCGGCGGTGGCCCGCCCCTCGGCGGCCCGGGACATCGCGGACCTCGTTCGCCTCATGGCGGGGGTGAGGCCATGAAGCTCGGGAAGCTCAACCGCGTGCACTTCGTGGGCATCGGCGGCATCGGCATGAGCGGCATCGCCGAGGTCCTCCTCACGCAGGGCTTCGCCGTGACGGGATCGGACGCCAAGGAGAGCGCCGTGGTGGAGCGGCTCCGCTCCCGCGGCGCGAAAGTCGTCGTGGGGCACGACGGGGCCAACGTGGGCGATGCCCAGGTCCTCGTCTACTCCAGCGCCGTATCGCCTCGCAACCCCGAGGTCCTTGAAGCCCGGCGCGTGGGTATCCCCGTCATCCCCCGTGCCGAGATGCTGGCGGAGCTCATGCGCATGAAGTCCTCCGTGGCCGTGGCTGGTTCCCACGGGAAGACCACGGTGACGGCCATGATCGCCCACATCGCCCACAGCGCCGGCCTCGACCCCACGGTCGTCATCGGCGGACGCCTCTCCACCCTGGACGCATCGGCGCGGCTGGGCACGAGCGACCTACTCGTGGCGGAGGCGGACGAGTCGGACCGCTCCTTCCTCCTCCTCTACCCCACCCTCGCGGTCATCACCAACATCGATTGGGAGCACGTGGACTGCTACCCCGACCTCGCGGACCTCAAGGAAGCCTTCCTCCAGTTCGCCAACAAGGTCCCCTTCTTCGGGGCCTGCGTGGTGTGCTCCGACGATACCAGCGTGCGGGACATCCTGCCCCGCCTCACGCGCCGCGTGGTGACCTACGGGACGATGGAGGGGGCGCGATTCCGGGCGGTTCCCCTCCCCTCCGACAGGCCCGGCGAGGCTTTCAGGCTCATGGTGGACGGAGAGGACCGTGGCGAATTCCGGGTCCCCCAGGTGGGACACCACATCGTGCTCAACTCCCTCGCCGCTCTGGCCGTGGCGGAGGAGCTCGGCATCTCGCCGGAGGAGGCACGCTCGCGCCTAGGCACGTTCCCAGGGGCCGACCGCCGTTTCCAGCTACGGGGCGAGGCGGGCGGCGTGCGGGTCGTGGACGACTACGGGCACCACCCCACGGAGATCGCGGCCACCTTCGACACGGCCCGGCACATGATAGGGCACGGCCGCCTCGTGGTCCTGTTCCAGCCCCACCGGTACACGCGCCTGGCGGCCCTCATGGACAATTTCGCCCGGGTCCTCGCCACGGCCGACGTGGTCGTGGTCTCGGACGTCTACGCCGCGAGCGAGGCACCCCTTTCAGGGATCTCTGGCGAGGTCCTGGTGGAGAAGATCGCGGAGTTGCGAGGGGCGGAGTCGCACTTCTGCTCCCGCGTGGAGGACATGCCCGCTTTCATCGCGCCCAGACTCGAGACAGGTGACCTCGTCCTCACCCTGGGGGCGGGAAACATCACGGCCATGGGCCCAAGGCTGTTGGACCTTTTGGGACGGGAAGGACATGGACGTTGAACGGGTCCGCTCTCTCGCCAAACGCCTGGGGTGCGCCTACTCGGAGGAGGAGCCCCTCGCGCGTCACTTCGTCCTCGGCATCGGCGGCGAGCCGGAATTTTACATCAGGCCCGGGAGCTGGTCGCAGGCCGAAGAGGCGCTCCTGCGCCTGTGGGACTGGGACATTCCTTTCAAGGTCCTTGGCAGCGGGAGCAACCTCATGGCCGCGGACGGACCGCTGCCCTTCGGCGTCCTCCACCTCGCCCGCCTCGGCGGCCGGATGCATTGGGAGGGGACCAGCGTGGAAGCGGACGCGGACATCCCCATGCCGGCCCTGGTGGGCGAATCGGTGCGCCGCGGGCTTCGCGGGCTCGAGGGGATGGGCGGGATCCCTGGAACCGTGGGGGGGGCGGTGATCATGAACGCGGGCGCCTTCGGCAACGACGTGGCGGGCGTGGTGACGGGCGTGGCGCTCATCGAGCGCGGGCTCGGCCTGAGGTGGCACGAGGCCTCGGACTTCGCCTTCGCCTACAGGGCTTCCGACGTGAAAATCTTTGGAATAGTGGCTGGATGTCGTATGACATTTATGACGGGCGACCCCGATGGGATCAAGGCCCGTTTCGAGGAGGCCAAGGCGAGACGGGAGGCCACGCAGCCCTGGCGCTCGGCCACCGCGGGGTCGGTATTCAAGAACCCCCCCGGTGACTCCGCGGGACGCCTCCTGGAGGGATTGGGATTCAAGGGCAAGAGGCGCGGGGGGGCCGGGTTCTCCGACCTCCACGCCAATTTCCTCGTCAACCACGGCGGGGCGACCTTCGAGGACGCCTTCGCCCTCTGCGAGGAGGCGAGGGCCGCGGCGGCCGCGGCCGGCGTGGCGCTCGAATACGAGATGGAGATATGGCGATGAGCCCATCAAAAGATTTCATGCGGGGCCGCAGCGCGTCGGGGCAGGGACTGCCCGTCTCGCCCGTGCGAGTTGGCCGGGGCAGGAAGCGCTGGGTGCGCCGCTCCACGCGCACGACTCTGGTGGCGGTGGCCCTGCTGGGAGGAGCGATCATCGCCCACGCGGGCTGGAACTTCCTGCACAGCGACGGGGCCTTCGGCGTCAGGGAGATCCACGTAGTGGGCCTCGTCCAGCACCAGCCCCAGGTCCTGCGGGACGCCCTCGCCGACCTGCGCGGGCGCAACCTCTTCGCCCTGAAGGCCGACGAGCTCTCGAAGCGCTTCGCCGCCTTCCCATGGCTCAAGGGGTTTCTCTGCCGCAAGCATCTGCCGGACACCCTCATCGTGGAAGTGGTGGAGCGCCAGGAACTCTGCGCCGTGGCCACGGACAAGGGGCCTTTCGCCCTCGACGGGCGAGACATGGCCTGGCCCGCGGCTCCGGGAACGCCCTGCGCCTTCCGCCTCGAGGCGGGCGTGGACCCGGGCGATCCCCGCGTTCAGGCCACCGTGACGGAATTGTTGGACCTCGGTCTCCGGGGTACCGTGACCGCCCTCGCCCTCGCCCCCGTCCGCGGCGCCCTGGCCCTGAAGAGCCAGGACGGCTGGACGCTCGTGGTGGAGCCGGGAGACGTGGCGGCGGAATGGCGGCGGTTCCAGGCCTCCCGCGCCTGGGCGGCCGCCTACGCCCCGGGACAGAAGGCCGCTGATTTGAGATGGGCCGGCAAGGTGGTCTTCCTGCCCGCGGCCCCCCAGGGGGATGACGGGCAGGCTTCACCCGTGCCTGCGGAGGGAGGAAACGCCAATGGCTAAAGAAACGGGCCACATCGTCGGAATCGACATCGGCACCTCGAAGGTGGCCACGGTCATCGGGAAGGTCCGGGACGATGGCCAGATCGAGGTGACCGGGGTTGGCAAGAAGGCCGACGTCCGCGGCATGCGCCGGGGCATCGTGGCCAGCCTGGACGAGGTGGCCGAGGCCGTGAAGGCCTCCGTGGAAGAGGCCGAACTCATGGCCGGCTACACCGTGGAGCGCGCCTACGTTGGCGTGGGCGGCGCTCACGTTCGGGGCTTCAACAGCAGGGGGGTGGTGGCCATCACCAACCGGGACCGCCTCATCACCAAGGAGGACATTTCCCGCGTGCTGGAGGGGGCGCGCACCATCAGCTTCCCCCAGGAACAGCAGATCTTCCACACCTTCCCGCAGGAATTCATGGTGGACAACCAGGAGGGCATCAGCCAGCCCCTGAACATGATGGGCACCCGGCTGGAGGCCAACGTCCACATCGTCACGGGCTCCATCACCAGCCTCCAGAACCTGGGCACGGTGGTGAACCGGTGCGGCATCTCCGTGGCCGAGCCCGTCCTGGGCCTCATGGCGGACTCCTACTCCGTGCTCACGCCCGACGAGAAGGAGATCGGCGTGGCCCTCATCAACATCGGCCACGGCACCACGGGGCTCTCGGTCTTCGAAAAGGGGGCCATCTGGCACACCCTCGTCATCCCCGTGGGGGGCGAGCACTTCACCAACGACCTGGCGGTGGGGCTCAAGACGGGCATCCTCGAGGCGGAGATCATCAAGAAAAAATACGGCTGCGCCCTAACGAACCTCATCCAGGAGGACGACGTCGTGGAGGTCCCCTCCACGGGCAAGAAGACCTCCATGGTGAAGCGCTCCCTCATCGCCCAGATCCTCCAGCCCCGGGCCGAGGAGCTCTTCCACGTGCTCAACGAGGAGATCCGCGGCGCGGGCCTGGAGAAGACCATCAACGCCGGGGTGGTGCTCACGGGCGGGAACGCCGGCCTGTCGGGCCTCACGGAGGTAGCGGAAAGCATATTCGACCACCAGGTCCGCGTGGGCGAGCCCGCGGGCGTGGTAGGGCTCACCAATATCGTGGCGGACCCCATGTTCGCCACCGCCGTGGGGCTCGTGATCTACGGCGCGAGGATGGAGACCCGCGACGGGGCGGGCAAGAAAAAGGGCGGATTCTTCGGGCGTGCGTTCGGCGCCCTCAAAGACGTCTTTTAGCCGGCTCGCGGCGGTCGCGAGGCTCGGTCAGGGAAAGGGGGTTCAGGGCATGGACCAGGGAAACGGGCTCAGGTTCACGATGGAAGAGGATGCCATGGAAAACCTAGGTGACGGCAAGCGCAAGGTCGGGATCAAGGTGGTAGGCGTGGGCGGCGCCGGCGGCAACGCCGTGAACCGGATGATTCAGGCCGGGCTCTCGGGCGTGGACTTCATCGCCATCAACACGGACTTCCAGGACCTCGAGAAGTCCCTGGCGCCCGCCAAAGTGGCCATCGGGCAGAAGCTCACCCGGGGACTGGGCACGGGCGGTTTCCCCGAGCGGGGCGAGAAGGCCGCCATCGAGGACACCAGCGCCATCATGGAACAGCTCCAGGGGGCGGACCTCATCTTCATCGCCGCCGGCATGGGAGGCGGTACGGGCACGGGCGCCGCTCCCGTGGTGGCCCGCCTTGCCGCCGAGACGGGCGCGCTCACGGTGGCCGTGGTGACACGCCCCTTCGCCTTCGAGGGCCCGAGACGCGAGGCCAACGCCAAGCAGGGCCTCGACATGCTCACCGAGGCCGCGGCCACTCTCATCGTCATCCCCAACGACAACCTGCATCGCATCCTCCCCGAGGACGTGAGCTTCGAGGAGGCCTTCCTCGCCGCCGACGACGTCCTGCGCCAGGGCGTCCAGGGCATTTCCGACCTCATCATGCGGCCGGGCCTCATCAACCTCGATTCCGAGGACGCCCGCTCCGTC
>JAKAJA010000095.1 GCA_021814085.1 Acidobacteriota bacterium
CGGCAAGCGCTTCGGCTGGCAGCTCGGCGAGCTTCCCCGGGGTTACGACCACAAGTACGTCTATTCGCACGTGGGCTACAACCTCAAGGCCACGGACTTGCAGGCCGCCATCGGCCTGGCCCAACTCGACAAGCTGCCCGGCTTCATCGAGGCCCGCAAACGTCATTTCAAGAGGCTGTACGAGGGCATTCAAGACCTCAGCCACCTCTTCGTCCTGCCTGAAGCGACACAGGGCAGCGACCCGAGCTGGTTCGGCCTCCCCCTCGCCGTCCGTCCCGAAGCCCCCTTCGAGCGGGCGGCGGTGCTGGACTTCCTGAACCAGCGCAAGATCGCCACCCGCCTCCTCTTCGGCGGCAACCTCACCCGCCAGCCCGCCTACCTGGACGCCCCCAAGCGCGTCGTCGGTGATCTTCGGAACTCCGATTTCGTCATGGAGCGTGTCTTCTGGCTAGGCGTCTACCCGGGGCTGACGGAAGCTATGCTGGATTTTGTAGTCCAAGCTCTCCATGATTTCTCCATGGAGGCGGTATCGTGAGGCCCGATCAGGCAGGGAGAGAGGTGGGAATACAGGCGCGACAGAATCCTCTGGCTGCCGACCTAGATCACGTGTTGACCCATACCCGGCCTCTCTGGGAGGAGCTGCGAGGGCGACGCCTGTTCATCACCGGTGGTACCGGCTTCATCGGTTCCTGGCTTCTCGAGAGCCTCCTTTGGGCCAACGATAGGTTTGGCCTGGGGGTCGAAGCCACGGTGCTCACTCGAACCCCTGAAGCCTTCCGGAGAAGGGCCCCCCACTTGGCCGATCAACCGGCGGTCACGCTTCACGCCGGTGACGTGAAGTCTTTTGCCTTCCCGGCAGGGGAGTTCCCCTACCTCATCCATGCCGCCACCGAATCGTCGACCATCAGACAAGACAAGACTCCACTCCGGATGATCGCTACTATCGTAGACGGCACGCGGCGCGTTCTGGATTTCGCGGCGAATTGCGGTACACGCAAGCTGCTGTTCCTGAGTTCGGGCGCCGTTTACGGCCCTCTGTCCGCTGGTTCAGGAGGCGTGTCCGAGGACTATGGCGGGGGGCCCAACCTGTCTGTCCCTGCCTCGGCTTATGGGGAGGGGAAACGGCTGGGGGAGTTACTCTGCGCCGCGGCCAGCGAGCAATATGGATTCGAGACCAAGATCGCCAGGTGCTTCGCCTTCATGGGGCCGTATCTCCCGCTGGATGGCCACTTCGCCGTCGGTAATTTCATTCTTGACGTGCTCCAACAAAGATCCATCCGGATCCATGGCGACGGTTCTGCGGTCCGTTCGTACCTCTATGCTTCCGACCTCTCCGTGTGGCTATGGACCGTTCTCTTTAGAGGGAAATCCTGCACACCATACAACGTGGGTTCTGAGGAGACAATCTCCATCCGCGCACTGGCGGAGGCGGTTTCGAAGGTTGTGGATCCGCCGATGACCATCGAAGTGAACGGGCGGCGCCGGGAAGGGACCACCGTTGACTACTATGCTCCCTCCACGGCCCGGGCTCGAACCGAACTGGGGTTGCGCCAGCACATTTCCCTTGAGGATGCGATCCGAGGTACGCTGAAATGGTGTGCATTAGCCCTATAGCCCTTTGGCCTCTTAGAGGAGACCCCACATGGACGCGATCAAGATCGGCACGCAGATGGTCGGTGATGGTCTGCCATGTTTCATCGTGGCCGAAATCGGTATCAACCACAATGGGGATATCGACCTGGCCAAGAAGCTCATCGACATGGCAGCAGTGGCGGGCTGCGGCGCCGTGAAATTCCAAAAGCGGACCGTGGAGGTGGTCTACACGCCCGAGGAACTGGCCGCGCCCCGCGAGAACCCCTTTGGACCCACAAACGGGGATCTCAAGCGGGGGCTGGAGTTCGGCCTGGAGGATTATAGGGAGATTGACGCGTACTGCCGGAAAAAAATCCCTTGGTTCGCCTCCTGCTGGGATGAGGGAGCTGTAGATTTCATCGAGCAGTTCAACCCCCCGTGCTACAAAATCGCCTCGGCCTCCCTGACGGATGATGCCCTGCTCAGACATACCCGCGCGAAGGGAAAGCCCATCATTCTCTCGACCGGCATGAGCACCTTGGAACAGGTTGACCACGCGGTGGAGGTCCTGGGGAAGCAAGACCTCATCCTCCTCCACGCCTGCAGCACGTATCCCGCATTTTACGAAGAACTCAACCTGAGAGTCATCGGCCTCCTCAAGGAGCGGTACGGGGTGCCAGTGGGCTATTCAGGACACGAGACGGGCTTGCCGTCCTCCTTGGCTGCAGCGGCCATGGGGGCCGTCGTGGTGGAGCGTCACGTCACCCTTGACCGTTCCATGTGGGGATCGGACCAGGCCGCCTCTCTTGAACCCAACGGGGTCAACCGCCTCGTGCGGGACATCCGGCTCGTGGAGAAGTCCATGGGGGACGGTGTGAAACGGGTGATCGAGCGCGAGATGCCGGTCATGAAGAAGCTCCGTCGCAAAGGGTGAGTCAGGTGACGAGAATCAAAGCGATTGGGCTGGATGTTGACGGGGTCCTCACCGATGGAGGGCTTTATTTGGGTGCCGGTGGCGAGGAGAGCAAGCGCATCTGCTTTGCTGACATCATGGGTATCTCCATGGGGCGGAGGGAGGGGCTGACCTATGCCCTCATCTCGGGGGAAGGCGGTCCTCTGGTGCGCCGAATCGCATCCAAGCTGCAGATCTCCCACGTCTACGAGGACTGCAGGGACAAGGCGGGCGCACTCAAATCCCTCGTGGACGAGTTGGGGATCGGGCTCTCCGAGGTGGCCTACATGGGCGACGACGTGAACGACCTGGCCGCCCTGAGAATCGCTGGACTCTCCTCCGCCCCATGCTCGGCCCGGCCGGAGGTCCTGAAGGAGGCCGCGTTCATCTCCCGGGCGCCAGGCGGTTCGGGTGCGGTGCGTGACCTCATCGATCACCTCTTGACCGCCTCGGACGAAGCCCCATGAAGCTTTCCGACTACGTGATGCAATTCATAGCAGCCCAGGGCGTCCGGCACGTCTTCATGGTCCCGGGCGGGGGCGCGATGCACCTCAATGATTCTGCAGGGCACACCGAAGGCATCGAGTACGTCTGCAACCTCCACGAGCAGGCCTGCGCCATAGCCGCGGAGAACTATGCCAAGGCTACGGGTGGCCTGGGGGTCGCCTTGGTGACCAGCGGGCCGGGCGGAACGAATGCCATCACGGGAGTTGCGGGTGCGTGGATGGATTCAACCCCCACCCTGGTCATCTCCGGGCAGGTGAAGCGCTCGGACTTGAAGGGTGATTCCGGCGTCCGTCAGATGGGAGTCCAGGAGGTGGACATCGTTTCCATGATCCGCCCCATCACCAAGTATGCCGCTACGGTGTTGGAGCCAGGAGGCATCCGCGTCCATCTCGAAAAGGCCGTCCACCTAGCTCTAAACGGCCGGCCGGGGCCCGTCTGGCTGGACATCCCACTCGACGTCCAAGCGGCTCAAATCGCCCCTGAGACGCTTGATGGCTATGTTCCAGAATCGGACAGGGACGTAGGAGCTAAGGAAAGTCGCCTAAGTCAACAGGTCAGGCAGGTCAGAGATATTCTGGGCAAAGCCCAACGTCCGATTCTCTTAGCGGGGAATGGGATCCGCCTGGCACACGCGCTGCCGGCTCTTCTCAACCTCATCGACCGACTCGGCATTCCGTTCATGACGACATGGCTGGCGATTGATTTTGTCGGCGAGGACCATCCCCTGTTCGTAGGCCGCCCCGGGGCTGTGGCCCCCCGAGGAGCCAATTTTGCGGTCCAGAATTCTGACTGCCTTATTTCGATCGGGTCTCGTCTGGACATGATCCTCACGGGTTACGCTCCGAGAAAGCTCGCGAGAGACGCCACAAAGATAATGGTCGATATCGACCAAGCCGAACTGGACAAACACACGGGGATCATTGATCTGCCGATCCGAGCCGACGCAGGCGATTTCATTCGCGAGTGGCTGGCCCAAGCGGCGAGCGGAAGCCCTGCCGACTGTCGCGCATGGAAAGAGCGCTGCAAGGAGTGGAAGGTCAAGTACCCCGTCGTCTTGCCGGAGCACCGCCGCCCGTCGGGTCGCGTAAGCACGTACTATCTTTCGGAGGTACTCTCAGAGGAACTCGAGAGTGGGGACCAGATCGTGTCGGGCAGTTCCGGAGCAGGCATCGAAATCTTCCTACTTTGCTTCAAGGTCAAGAGCGGGCAGCGCATCTTCCATACGACGGCGCTCGGGGCCATGGGTTTCGGCCCGCCGGCCTCGGTCGGCGCGTGTCTTGGCGCGAACGGGCGGCGGACCATCTGCGTCGACGGCGACGGAGGCTTCCAGCTAAACGTCCAGGAGCTAGAGACCGTGGCCAGACTGCGCCTGCCGGTGAAGTTCTTCATCCTCAACAATGGGGGCTACTCTTCGATACGGACCTCGCAGAAGCGGCACTTTGGCCGATTGTCAGGCGCAGACTCATCCAGTGGTCTCACGCTGCCGAGCTTGGGACGCATCGCACGCGCCTACGGTCTTCGCGCCATGCGGATTTCAACCCAGCGGAACCTGCGCGGCGCGATTCGGTCGGTCCTGGAATCCCCCGGGCCGGTTGTCTGCGAGATCATGTCCGTCGCGGATGAACCCAGAATGCCCAGCATCGAGGCGAGGCAGCAACCGAACGGATCCATGGTCTCCACGCCGATCGAGGATCTCTGGCCCTTTCTGGACCGGAGCGAGTTCCTCTCCAACATGATCGTGCCGCCGTTCGAGGGGTAAAACGATGCGTGCCGTGGCTGGCGGGGATATGACGGGATACAGCGAACCATCGATCCGACTGGGGATCATGCAAGGCAGGCTTCTTCCCCCGGTGAACGGGCGGATCCAGTGCTTCCCGGCAGACCGTTGGAGAGAGGAGTTCGCCCTTGCCGCGAAGGCGGGACTCTCCCGGATAGAGTGGATCTTTGAGACCTGGGGGCACGACGCTAATCCCATCGCATCGGACGAAGGCACCAAGGAGTTGAAGGCCCTGTCTGCGAGGCACGACGTGAGGATCGACTCCCTGTGCGCCGATTACTTCATGGAGAAACCGCTGCTCAGGGCGGCGCCAGAGGACCTCCGAGTTCGAAAGCAGACGCTGGAGTGGCTCCTTGCCCGCTGCACATCGGCAGGCATTGGAAGGGTGGTTCTGCCTTTCGTCGACACGTCGGGGATCGGGACCGATGAAGAGCTGGATGCCGTGGCAGGCACGCTCAGGGACTTGGTGGACACCATCCGCGGAACCGGCGTCGAAATCCACCTCGAGACGTCCCTCGATCCACGCAAGTTTGGACGGCTCCTTAACCAACTTCCGGCTCCGTTCTTCAAGGTGAATTACGATTCGGGGAACAGTGCCTCCTTGGGATACGATCATTCGGAGGAGTTCGCCTCGTACGGCGATCGGATCGGAAGCGTTCACGTCAAGGATCGGTTGTTGATGGGAACCACGGTTTCGCTCGGAGAAGGGCACGTCGATTGGCGAGCCCTCGGCGCCTGCCTCAAGAAGGTAGCCTACTCGGGTGATCTCATTCTCCAAGTCGCCAGGGGGAAGGACGGGGATGAGGTGGACTGGGCACGGCACAACCTCGCCGTTCTTCCGGCTCTCATGGGCTGGACTACGGAGGATAGGACGTGAGCCTCGCGACCCGCATGGGGCCGGTGAAGGTGCTCATGATCGGGCTGGGTGGGGTCGGTCAGCGGCACCTTCGAAATCTGAAATCTCTGCTGGGAGATCGGCTTTCTCCCATGGCCTACCGCGTCCGGCGCCGCTTCACAGTGGTCACGGATCAGCTCACACTGGAAGAGAATCGCAACATCGAGCTGGAGTTCGGCATCCGAGTCTTCACCGATCTCTCCGAAGCGCTGGCCGAGGGCCCCGAGATCGCTTTCATCTGCAACCCGACGAGCCTCCATCTAGACGCCGCCATCGCGGCCGCCAAAGCCGGTTGTCACCTCTTTGTGGAGAAACCGCTCAGCCACTCACTGAGAGGGGTCTCTACGCTGTCGCGGGTGGCCAAGAGCAAGCGGCTCGTCATCGCCGTAGGTTACCAGATGCGATTTCATCCCGTGGTGCGAAGAATCAGGACGTTGCTTGATCAGCGAGCTATCGGACGAATTGCCTCAGCCGAACTTGAAATCGGAGAGTACCTGCCGGGCTGGCACCCGTACGAGGACTACCGCCAGATGTATGCTTCGAGGAGAGATCTGGGTGGTGGAGTAGTCCTTTCGCAGATCCACGAACTCGACTACCTCTACTGGTTCTGGGGAGTACCAAGCCGCGTGTTCGCCATGGGCGGGCAGCTCGGCGCCTTGGGGATCGATGTCGAAGATACGGCCAGCGTACTCATGGAGTACGAGCTGGAGGGTCGCCGGGTTCCTGTCCATCTTCACATGGACTATCTGCAGCGTCCCGCGTGCCGGACCTGCAAGATCGTCGGGGACGAGGGGATGATTGTCGCGGACTTGAGAAGTCTCAGCGTGAATCTGTTCGACCGAAACGGAGCTCTCGTCGAAGCCAATTCGTTCCAGGGTCTTGAACGCAACCAGCTTTTTGAGGACGAGGTGCGGGAATTTCTCGAATGTGTCGGCGGTCAAGGCGCTCCCTCAGTTGGACTTGAGGACGCTCGACAGAGCCTCCGCATGGCTCTGCTCATCAGGAAGTCGATGGATATTGGACGGGTCTTGCGCTTTCCTGGATTAAGACCATGAAGGCCAAGGCTGAGCGGCTATTCTCTCTTAGGAATCGGGTGGTGGTCGTCACCGGGGGAACCGGTCTGCTAGGACTCCAACACGCGGAGGCCATCGCGGAGGCCGATGGGATCCCCGTTCTGGTGGATATTCGTCCGATCCGGGCACAACTGGGCGAACAGGAATGGATCAGACGATTTGGTGAGGATGCC
>JAKAJA010000096.1 GCA_021814085.1 Acidobacteriota bacterium
TCCGGTGTCTCTCGAACGCGCAGCAGGCACCCCGAGAGTGAGAGGGAACGATCCTGGTAATCGTAGAGGATGTTGGCCTCGAAGTGGCGCTCCCGGAGGATCGCGTAGCCGAGGTTCTCAGCCCTCGCCTTGATCCCGGCGACATCGGCCACGGGAACTTTCACTTCGATTTCCACGTCACCGCCCCCTTCCATTCCTCGCGGAGCCTTGCGAGCCGTCTCCCGAACGCCTCCGAAACCTCTCTGGGCACACGGGCCACGATGGTCACCTCTTCTCCGAAGGTCTGCTCGCCCAAGTTTACACCCAAACCGGCGGCGGCATGGCGGAGGCTCCCTTGCGCGCCGTATGGGAGCGAGATATCCCACGCCTCGGTCAGGACGCGGGTCGCGAGGAGGGCATCATCGAGGGCCTGCCGGGCCGCACCGCGGTAGGCCCTGGCCAGGCCGCCCGTCCCCAGCTTCACTCCCCCGAAATAGCGGACGACAACCAGGCACGCGTCCGAGACCCCGCGTTCTTCCAAGGATCTGTAGATGGGCTCGCCCGCCGTATGGCTCGGCTCGCCGTCGTCGGAGAACCGGAACTCCAGCTCCTCGCCCCAGCCGATCCGATAGGCCCAGCAGTGGTGGGTCGCGTCGTGGTAACGCTTCCTTAGGGACTCGATGAAGGCCATGGCCTCCCCGGGAGAGGCCGCGGGGGCCATGTGCGCGATGAACCGGGAGCCCTGCTCTTTGACCTCGGATTGGGAGGAGGAGTCCGGCGCCAGGTAGGACCAGGAGCCAGCCATGCTTCTAGGATTTGGGAAAAGCCTGGAGCCCCTCGTCGAGGGTGGGGCGGATCGTGAGCAGGGCCGGGAGGCCCAGCAGGTCGAAGACCTTAAAAATTTTGGAGGACATGCCCGTGAGAACCAGGTCTCCGCCCTTATCCCGCAAGGGCTGGACGGTCGAGAGGATGACCTCGATGCCCGAGGAGCCTATGTAGGTGAGCTGCTCCAAATCCAGCAGGATGAAGATCCGGCCGTGGGCCAAGTGTTCTTTGATGGTCTCTCGAAGCATGTCGTGCGTGTGCACGTCCAGGAAGCCCTTCAGGTGGATAACCCAAGCGTTGCCGCGGGCTTCCGATGCGATATCCAGGAACGTCATGGCTCCTCCCGCCAGTACCGAAAGAAATTATACCACTGGTCCGGGTACCTCTCCAGGATGCCTGAGAAATAATCCGCCGCACGCTGCATGGCCACCTCCGGCCGCCCTCCGCAATCCGACGTCCGGTAAGGCTCCGAGACGAAGGCCGAGTATCGCCCCGGCCCATCACGCATGATCGCCACGGGAACGATGGGCGCGCCCGTCAAGGTTGAGAATACGGCGGGGCTCCTGAGAAAGTTTGACTTCCTGCCGAGGAAGGTCACCGCGACCGAGTCTCTGCCCACCGACCGATCCACCAGGACCACCATCCGGCCCCCCTTCTCCAGGATGCCCCGAAGGCGAAGCATTCCCTCCAGACCCATCCCCGCGCTCACCGTGGTGTGTCCGGAATTGCCGCGCTTGCGGCGCCTGAAGGCCTCCACCCCCGCATCCTTCTCGGGGAAGCCCACCATCCAATGGGGACCGACGATCTCTCCGAGATAGGCTCCTCCCACCTCCCAATTGCCCATGTGGGCGGTGACGAGGACGGCTCCCCCTTGCAGGGAGCGGATGATCCGGATCGCCCCGTCCCGCGGGGTCACGATGGGTGGGTGGTGCTCGGATTTCAGGTAGTCCACCACCCCCCGTCCATAGCTCAGGAAAGTCCCGCTGGAGAGGGCTTCCACCTCGGGGCGGCCCCTGCCGGGGTAGGCCTTGGTCAGATTGTCCTCCACGGCGTCGAGAGTGCCGGGCCGGACCCCCTGGAACCAGTCCATGAGGCTGTCCGATATGGTGTATAGGGCCGACTTTGGAAGGAGGCGGCAACCCAGGGAGGAGAGGCGGAAGACCCACCTGTTGTTAAAGGAGTTGGTCTCCCAGGAGCCGTAAGCCTCACCCCCTGACATAGCGAAGCGCCGCCATGCAGATGCGGAATGTGTCGGCCACGGGGAGAAAGTGGCTGCCTTGGCCGTTGTACACGGCGCTCACCGGAACCGCTCGCCAGCGGGCGCCCATGCGCAGGGCCTTGAGGAGAATCTCCGTTTCGATTTCGAACCCCTCCGATTCCAGGGCCATGGTGCCGAGGAGGGAGGTCCGCAGGGCTCTGAACCCGCACTGGGTGTCGGGGACGGCGTGGCCGCTCATCCGGCGCAGCACCTCGCTCCCGAGCCGGTTGGTCACGAGGCGGTACGAAGGGAACTTGTGCCCCTCGTGCAGACGGTTCCCGAGCAGAAAGTCCACATCCGGGCCCATGGCCTGGAGAAAGTGGGGGACCTCGGATGGAAGATGCTGCCCGTCGCCGTCCATGAAGAGGGTCCAATCGGGCGGCGTCCCTCCGGAGATGGCCGAGATGCCGCGGCGCATGGCCCTCCCCTTTCCGCTACGGACGGGAAGGCTCAGGACGCGGGCGCCCAGGCGCCGCGCCTCCTCCGGGCTCCCGTCGGTGGATCCGTCGTCCACCACGAGGACGGTCAGCCCGAGGGGTGACAGACCCTCCAGGACCTGGCGGAGGTGCTTCCCTCCGTTGTAGGACGGGATGAGAACGGCGCATGGCGGGCTCGTCACGGCCGTTGCCGCCGCCGCGCGGCAAGAGCCTGGGCCTGAACGGAGGTTATGGCCACCACGTCGGCGATATCCTGGGCCGTACAGCCGCGGCTGAGGTCGTTGGCTGCCCCATCGAGGCCCTGGAGGATGGGCCCGAGGGCCGTGGCCCCCGCGAGGCGCTCCGTGAGCTTGTAGGCGATGTTGCCCGCGTCGAGGTTGGGGAAGATGAGGACGTTGGCCTGGCCCGCCACGGGGCTGCCTGGTGCCTTGCTCGCGCCGATCCTTGGTACCAGGGCGGCGTCTCCCTGGAGCTCGCCGTCGGCGGCCACGTGCGGCGCCCGCGCCTTGAAGGTCTCAAGGGCCCGGAGGACCTTCTCCACGTTGGGGTCCCTGGCCGATCCCTTGGTGGAGAAAGACAGGAAGGCGACCCGGGGTTCCGCGCCAACCAGGAGCCGGAAGGACTCGGCGGCGCAGAAGGCGATCTCGGCGAGCTGGGCGCTGTCTGGGTAGGGGACCAGCCCGCAGTCGGAGTACACGAAGACGCCCTTCTCGCCAAACTCGGGCTTGGGGGTGACCATGAGGAAAAAGGAGGAGACCGTGCGTATGCCCGGAGCGGGGCCGAAGCACCGGAGGTAGGCTCGGACCGAATCGGCGGTCGTATGGGTGGCCCCCGAGACCACGCCGTCCGCCAGGCCGAGCCTGACCGCGAGACAGGCGGCGTAAAGGGCCGTGCCCGCCGTCCGCCGGGCTCCCTCCTCCGTGACCCCCTTGGATTTCATCCGTTCGAGGTAAACACGCCCCGCATCCCTTTGGAAGGATGCTTCGGAAGGGTCGACGATCTCCGCCGGGCCCAGGGAGACGCCCAGACGCTGGGCCAGGGTCCGGATCTCCGCCGGTACACCTACGAGGACGGGCAGGGCCGAGCCCGCGTTCAGGATGAGGGGCACGGACCGAAGGGTCCGCTCGTCCGCCGCCTCGGGCAGGGCGATGCGTATCTTGGACCGGCCCGCTTGGGCACGGATTTCCTCCAGCAGGCTCAACTGGCCCTCCTCACTCGAATTACTTGCTGTCGTCCATGAGGACGAGCCCGTGGGTCTCCCCCGCGAACTTGAAGGCGGACTTCACGGTGCCCCGGACGCGGATCTGTTTCCCGTCGGGGGGGAGGGCATTGTGCGTTGCCACGGTGATGGAACCCGAGCCGTCGTCCAGTTGGTAAAAGGCCTCGGTCATGAAGGGGAGCTTGGTCCCGCCGCTGACTTTTCCGTGAAGGGTCACGGACTGGTTTTCGTAGCGGTCGGGGTTTTTCCTGATTTCCGCGATCTTGGTGGGCATCAGAGAACAGCCCAGTGCGAGAGCCAGGAACGCTACGCATAGAATTGAACGGGCGCCGTTCATGACTGCCTCCATTCAGGGCATGGACCGACAAGAGCCAATTATAACCCATGCTCGACGGCTGGCAGGTATATAATTGATACCAATGGAGCGTGCCATGAAACGGATCACTACGCTGTCCTTCTTTCTGGTGGCCTTCCTCTTTTTCTCCACGGCCGTCTCTGCCCAGTACTACGAAGTCCTGTACGGAGGAGGGCGGGCGGACGGGACCATCCAGGCCCTGGACGGGGAACACTACCATTTCATCGCCGACCCCACGGTCATACAACCCTACGCATTCTGGATGCTCGTCCAGAGCGGCGGCAGCAACGTCATCATCAACGATGGGACGTCCAGCGCCACGGATGGTCTCTACCTCACGGCGGGCGACCTGCTCATCTTCGAAACCTCTCCGCCCTTCGACCTCTACGTGCAGGGCAACCTCCTCAAAATCTCCTACGGCGGCGCCTTCCTGGCTCCCCCCGCCGCTCCCGTCTGCGCCACGGGAGCCAGTGGTCCCGTCCTCCTCATGGTGACCGGCCGCTACGACGTGGCCATGCAGACCTCCACATCCAACGTGGCAGTCCAGGTGGCCACGTACGGATCGGTCGTGAGCAAACGGTCGGGGACTCTGAGTTATGAGTACGCGTCGGGCTACAGCCTGCAGGGGACTTTTCCCGTCCCTCCCTGTTCCGGTGCCGCGTGCTGCCATCCCGCCCAGGTGATCTTCCCCGTGAACAAGGCGGGGACCAGCCCTTTCACCGTCTACACCATGACTTCCAATCCGGCCTCCAATTTCGACTACACTCTCGCCGTCCCGACTGCCCTCCAGGCCGCCGCGGCGGCCCTTCCCACGGGGGGGCCGGCGCCCCTGGCCGTGGCTTTCACGGGCAATGCGACGGGGGGGACTCCGCCCTACACCTGGGACTGGGATTTCGGCGACGGTTCCGCTCACAAGACCGTCCAGAACCCCAGTCACACCTACGCCGTGGGTACGTTCCACCCGGTCCTGACGGTGAAAGACTCGGCGGGTGTCACCTCCAAGGACACCCACCTCGCCATCGCCGCCACCAGCACCTACACCGTCTCGGCGGACGCGAGCCCCGTCCAAGGCCAGGCCCCCCTGGCGGTGTCTTTCACGGGCAGGGTGGAAGGCGGCACGGCGCCCTATTCCTACGAGTGGAACTTCGGAGATGGATCGGCCGTTTCTAAGGACCAGAACCCAGCCCACACTTACACGAGCGTCGGCAACTACCACGTGACCCTCACTGCCAAGGATTCCGCGGGGACCTCCGGGCTGGACAGCCACCTTCTCATCAAGGCCCTGGGGCCCGGCATGCTGGGAGCCGCCGCCCACGCCGACGTGACCTTCGGCCTCATCCCCCTCGCGGTCGGGTTCGCGGGTTCCGCCTCGGGAGGGACGCCGCCGTACACCTATGAATGGGATTTCGGGGACGGCTCGGCCGGGTCGACGGACCAGAACCCCCGGCACACCTACTCCCAGCAGGGGTCCTTTCCCGTCACTCTGGTGGTGAAGGACTCGGCGGGCCAGTCCGCCACGGACGACCACCTGCGCATCTACGCCACCAGCTCCTTCATGGTGGTCGCCTCCGCTGCCCCAACAGGAGGCCCAGCGCCCCTCATCGTCAAGTTTGGAGCTACCCTGGCTGGGGGGACCCCACCCATCGCCTACGCCTGGGATTTCGGCGACGGCGGCACATCCTCCGACGCCGCGCCAACGCATACCTATGCCAGCGACGGCACTTATCCCGTTACGCTGACGGTGCAGGATTCCACTGGCCAGATTGCCGTAGATAACAAGCTGTCCATCGTCGTGGGAGGGGGCGCCGCCGGGCCCCTTATCACCTCGGTGGCAAAGGTCACCAACCCCTTCCGCCTGACCGTTAAAGGGAGCAACTTCCAGCCGGGATGCAGCGTCTATATCAACGACATGCCGGCCCCCGTCACGGCCTACAAGAGCGCCACTCAGGTCATGGCGAAGAGCGGCTCGGCTCTGAAGGCCATGGTCCCCGCCGGTGTCCCCGTCTGCGTTCAGGTCAAGAACACCGATGGCCACGTGAGCGCCTGCTTCACGTACACGAGGTAGGGACAAGCGGCGAGATGCGAAACGCAAGACGCAAAAGGCTGGACGCGAGACGCTGGAAGCGAAATGCAAGATGCGAAACGCAAGACGCAAAAAGGGCGCGGCCGAAGCCGCGCCCTTTTTCTGCATTCAACGTATGAGGGCGCTTAGGGTTCGGGGGTCCAATCCGGGAGTCGTCCAGGCGTCCATGGCGCACCGGCCTTTTCGGCGGCCTCCTCGATGCGCCTCAGTTCGCCGGCGATGAGGCTCCTGAGCTTGGGCAGCTCCTCGGCGAAGAGGGCGCTGGCCAGGGCAAGCTGGTCCCTCTGTGTCTGGGTGGGCGCCGCCGTGGCGGACCACGATCCCCCCACGACCTGATCCACGCGGTCCACGATGGAGGGGGGAGTGTTTTCGTTGCGCTCCCTCATGACGCGGTCCCCGCGGAGGTCCACGAGGGCGGAATCGAGTTGCACCTGGAGGGTTCTGGCCTGGTCCATGAGCTTCGGGTCGGCCCCGGGTGCGTTGAAAAGGGATTTCTGGAGAAGCTTGGCGCGGGTCAGGGCGTCCTTGGTGGCATCGAGCGCGCCGAGGACCGCCCGCTGCAGGCGGGCCGTCTTCTGCTGGAAAGCCAGGAGGGCCTCCTGGTCGGGTGCCGAGAGGGTCTGGAGCCCGAGGGAGACGACCTTGAAGGGGATGGGGCCGGCCAGCTGCGTCGTCGTGCCGTCCACCCGCTGAGCCAGGCTCACCCGGTAGGACCCGGGCGCGGCCATGGGCCCGCGATCCGGTTCCCGCTCGTACTCCTGCTCCCGCTCGGGCTC
>JAKAJA010000097.1 GCA_021814085.1 Acidobacteriota bacterium
AACGTCGGCGGATCGCCTGGTCCTGAAGAGGCTCATTCCCGGGCCTGATGCTGGCTACGTGTCCAGCCTGCTGGCCTCGCTCTACAATGAATGACGGGAGGAACACCATGAACGAAGCCCTGGAAAAGCTCGGCCGGCAACTTGAGTACCTTTTCATCATGCTGGAGGAAGGCGGCCATCCAAAGGAGGATTTTGCCGCCGCGGAGTGGGAAATCAGACAGAGCTTCGGGACTTTGCTCCAAGCGCACAAAGAGCTCTTGTCTATCCTGGATGAGGCCCTTCGAGAAGGAGGAGAATGATGTTGCCGAACGTGAACGACGGAACCATGCGTCAAGTGGCGCTCGGGCTGGACCTGAAGCGCCGCCTCGTGCGAGAGGCGGTGCGGCGGCAGGTTCCGATGGTGCAGATCATCAGGGAGGCATTGGAGCGCCACCTGGATCGGCTGGAAAAAGAAGCCCCCTCCGTAAAGGGGGGGGCGAGGGGGAAAGGAGGTGACCACGAATAATGTATGGTAGACCGGGCAGACCGTCAAGGATAGGAAGGAGGTGCCTGATGCGCTATTGGTGCGAGGATTGCGAATCGGCGACAGTGCTCAACGCTCATGGCAAGTGCCAGAAATGCGGCGGAACGGCGGTGGCTCCCCGCCTGCCGGCCATGTGCCGCCTCTGCGGTGGCGGTGTGGATGAGGGCCCCATGGTGGGCGGGATGGTGCATTTCTACTGCATCCCGACCTATCTCCGGCGGAAAGGCGATGGCGAGGTCCAGCGGTTTTTGTCACGGTTGATCACCCAGAAGGAGATGGCCCGATGAACAGGTCCGAGAGCATTCTGGAACTGGTCAAGGCGCTTGCCGCGGCCAGGGCCGAGGTCGAGCCCATCAAGAAAACGGCCGAGAATCCCTACTACGGGAGCAGATACGCTCCCCTGGATAACATCATTTCGGCAACAGTGCCTTCCTTGTTGAAACATGGACTGGTCCTCATTATGGCGCCTGCTGATGGCGTGCTGGAGTGGATGCTGGTGCATACGTCTGGAGAATGGATCTCCGGGGCCTATCCCATGTGGAGCAGGCAAAGGGCATCCCATGCAGTCTCCCAGGACGGGGCGAATGCGACTCCCCAGGCCTGCGGATCGGCCATCACCTACGCCAGAAGATACGTGACGGCTGCCATTCTGAATGTGGCCGCCGAAGATGACGATGACGCAAACAGCGCCAGCGGGGTGCAGGCGCGCACGGCAACGCCCCAGAAACCCAGCACCCCACCGGCAACCACGCCGCCACCATCCACCTCCAAGGCCCACATCGAGGCGCCGCGATGCAAGGTCTGTGCTGCCGAATGCCGCTTCGTCGAAGGGGGTGTAGCGAAGAGCGGCCGGGAGTACGCGGCTTTCTGGGCTTGCCCGAACCGCTGCAAGGGCGGCTCTTGGGGAGAGGCTGAATGGCTGCACGAGCAGCAGCAACGGAAAGACGCCAAGTCCCAAAAGGCGCAGGACAATGACATCCCCTTCTAAACCCACATTCCTCGTGAGCCCCGGAGGGAGATACAGAGAGGGCTTGGATGGCGGGCTAATCATCCCGCTCTCTCTGGACCCCTCCAGGGCCACGGAGTTTCTTGCCTACTGGCGGGTAGAGGGAATCACGTTTGCCCTTGTGCCCCTTGTGCCGGAGGCGGAAAACAAGGAGAGCCGAAAACCGCATCGCATGACCCCGGCCAACCGCGCCCATACTGACCTTTTCCGGCAGCCCGGATTCTGGGAATGGGCAGGCTTGCCGGAGGGGGACGAGCAGGCCGCACATGAATGGTTGAAGGAGCGGTGGCATCTCAGCAGCCTGAGCGAATTGACTAGTGAGCAACTTCTCAAAACGCAATTGGCTTTGGCTCGATACAGGAGGAGCGGCGCATGAGCAGAGAAAAGGAAGTGACCGAGAAAGCGGTGGCCCTTGTGGAGCAGGCAAAGGGCATCGTAATATTGGACGATGAACAATATGCTGCGGCAGCGGAGTTTCTGAAGGGGATCGTGGACCTCCGCCGCGAAATCAAGGCCGTCTTTGACCCCATCGTAGACGCTGCGCATAAGGCCCATAAGGCCGCGACTGCGCAGCGAGCAGCGGCCCTAAAACCCGTTGAAGAGGCGGAAGCCATCGCAAGGCGGGCAGTGGCGAAGTACCGCGAAGAACAGGAAGCGGCCAAGGCCGCCGCCATCAAAGAGGAGGAAGAGCGCCGGGCACTGGAACAAACTGCCCTGGAGGTCACGGCCGAAAGTGCCATCGCCGCCGGGGATCTCGAGGAGGCCAAGGCCATTTACCGCGACCTGCATCAGCTCATGAAAGAGCCCAGCGTACAGGTTACGCCGAAGGTTGAAGGTGTGACCTTCCGCGAAATCTGGCGCTTTGAGATCACCGATGAAAAGGCCCTGCCTCGGGAATACCTGACGCCTGATCTCAAAAAGATCGGTGGATACGTCAGCGCGATGAAAGGCGAATCCAACATCCCGGGCGTTCGTGTGTGGGCAGAGAAAGTTGTGGCGGTGGGAGGTGCCAGATGACCGGGCCCGTAGCCGCTACAAGAAACGGAATGACGAAGCATGAGGTTGCCGGCAAATCAGCCGCCATCATGCTCTACCTTCAGCATGTTCTGATCCGGCAGTGCCGGGCCGCCGCCTCGGACGGATGCACGCCGGACAGCCTGAAAGACCCCTACGCCAGGCTTGCCCTGGCCGTGATTATGAATGCCATCCGATGCATGTGTCTCCCCAATTCGTTGGGGGCCTCACATGAAGAGCAGGAGGATGCCGCAGCCTTCCTTTATGGTTCCGACGTTGAGCCGTGGCTCTACTACCTCGGGCTTGACCCCGGCTGGACTCGTAGGATGATCAGGAGGACGCGCGTTGCCCTATCTGAAGTGAAAGGGGTAGCGCCAGCAGAAGAGGGGCGGCCAGCATGACAGACCTGGCGGCCCTTCTCATCCGCACCACCGCGCACCTTTCCCAAGGCGTGGCGGAACACCGATTCGCCGAACCGCGTCGGTGGCGCTTCGACGTGGCCTGGCCGGACGCGAAACTGGCCGTCGAGATTGACGGCGGGGTGTTTGCCGGCGGGCGGCACTCTCGCGGGTACGGCTACCGGGCCGATCTGGAGAAGCTGAACTGCGCAACGCTCTTAGGCTGGCGCGTTCTCAGGTTTTTGCCGGAACAGGTTCGCTCTCTGGAATGCCTCGAATGGCTTCTGCCGGCGCTAGGCGAGGGAAGGTTTGAAGTGCCGCAGAAACAGAAACCGAGACGAAGAAGGAGGCTCTAATGGACTTCGAGCAGGAATTACTGTTGGCGCAAGAACTGGACTTAGTGAAGTGGCTTGCGAAGGACTTGGGGTTTCAGATATCGCGGAGAGCTGGGTATTGGGAGATTCTCGTAGATGTGACTCGGCTTCCTCTATACAGCCAGGATGTTGTGGTGGCGCGGTGTAGCACGATGTGGGAGGCGGAGGCGTGGTTACGGGGGTGGCAGAATCGCGGTTGGTATGAAGCGCAAGCTCAGAAGGAGGTGACAGATGCACAACAGTCCATGCCGAGGCGGTTGCAAAGTTGAACATCTTACCGAACACTATGTTCACGGTAGTTGCGGGACGGAATACTGTGGAGGATGGACAGAGAGCCATTGCAGGAAATGTGGGTGGTTTATCACTTCATGCGCTTGTGGTGCGAATAATGGAGCCTCGAAAATATCGTACCAAATGGAGAAGGCCATAGCGAGAAGGAGAAGGAGGAAGGTGAATGATTGCAACTGATAACACTCAACGGTAATAAAGAAGGAGGTGACAGATGCACAATGCATTAGCCGCGAGATCCAAGAGGCTCTATAGGGTCCTCGGCGTCCTGCGGGACCGTAAGCCCCACAGCACCATGGAGATTCAGAGGATGGCCCTCGTCTGCGCCGTGGGTACCTGCGTCTCAGAGCTGCGGGCCTGTGGATATCAAATTGCCTGCCACCGGGAAGGGGATGCCTGGTGGTACACGCTCACTTCTGAACCGGAGGAGAAAGGGCGCGCCAAAGAAAGGGCTGCCAGGTGAGCGGAACGTCATTCGATCTGGTTCGCGTGACGTTCGGGCCAGAAGTTGAACTTGCAAGTCGGGGCATCAAGCCCTATATTAGCCTCACCAGTGCCAGACTGGTCGCCGCGGTAACGGCGAGAGGGGGCCGCTAGATGGGGAAGCACACTTGGCAGGAAATCCAGAATTGGGCGTCGCTCTCTAGCGGCGGCGGCGCCCACAGGTGCCGGGGGAGTTACCGCTCCCCCGGTGCCGCTTTAGATGGGGAGGCAAAATGGCGCGTATAACGGTAGAACAGACCGCGCTCACAGACCTCCGGTTCCAAACTTTGGCTCGTCATCTTGGGTGTAGCCGCGATGCTGCGCTTGGGATCATGCTATGGGTTTGGAACCAGTGTCAGGAGCTTGGGAGGCATAGTCTCACACGGGAGGAAATCAACGACATTCGCCCCGACCGCAAGCACCTGGCCGATGCGCTTCTAGCTTCCAGTCTAGCAACGGTACAAGAGGACGGAAGTCTTTATATAAGAGGCACTAAGGGCAGGATAGAGTGGTTGCGGGAACGTAGGGAAACGGGGCGCAAGTTCGGCCATCTTGGTGCCTCGTTTGGGGTGGAAGGAGGGCGGCCTCCAAAACCCCCAAACGAGGGTTATGAAGAAACCCCCAAAAGGGGGTTAGGAAAAACCCCCCCTGGGGGGTTACACGAAAACCCCCCTCCTGCTCCTGCTCCTGCTCCTGCTCTTGATCTTGCAAGTATGGATGATCTAGCAGAGGGAGATAATCCCCCCCCTACCCCCCCCTTACGGGGGGGAGTGAATGTGTCGGGAAAACTTCCCTACTCCCAACCGTTTCTTACCTTCTGGAACGCCTACCCGCGAAAGATCGGCAAAGGGGCGGCATGGAGGGCCTGGCAGCAAAGCAAGGCTATCCTCCCCCCGATGGATGCCCTCCTAACCGCAGTGCAGGCCCAAGCAGCTTCGGAGCAGTGGCAGAAAGACGGCGGCCAGTACATCCCTCACCCGGCCACATGGCTACGCCAGCGCCGCTGGGAGGACGAGGCCCCGCCTCCAGCGATACCGAAGGCGCAACAGGCCGGCGGGACGCCTGAAATGATCGAGCGCCTGGCCGCCCTAGAAAGGGCCGCGCTAATTGAGTTGGATACGGATAAACATGAGAAGTGGTAATGTGCAAACGCCGAGAAATTAGAGTCGGGTCGCTATTCACTGGCATAGGAGGGCTTGACCTTGGGCTCGAACGAGCAGGAATGCGCATTGCGTGGCAAAGCGAGATTGACCCATACTGCTGTGCAGTCTTGCGAAAGCACTGGCCGCACGTGCCAAACCTCGGAGACATCCGGGGTGTCCGCGCAACGTCAGCCCCGCCAGTGGACCTTATTTGCGGGGGCTTCCCTTGCCAGCCTTTCAGTTTTGCCGGGAAGCGCAGAGGCCACGAAGATGACCGTTACCTCTGGCCTGAAATGCTCCGAGTTATTGAGGAGTTCAGGCCCCGCTGGGTGTTGGGTGAGAATGTGCCTGGGATTATCAATTTGGCGCTCGACCAGGTGCTTTCTGACCTGGAAGCCCTTGGTTACGAAACAGCGGCGCTTGTTATTCCGGCTTGTGCCCTCGACGCCCCACACAGGCGAGACAGGGTCTGGATTCTGGCGTACGCCGAGCGCATCAGACGGGGAGGGGGGTGTGATGGAGATGCGAGAGGGAGCAGCCGGGCGGTACAAGCTGCGGGATCAAGTCCAGGTTATGAACTCAAGGATGTGGCCGTCTCCGACAGCGCGGGATGGGATTCGTGGAAACAAACCCCCGCGACCATGGGACACGGGAGTCCCTCTGCCCCAGAAGGTGGCGATGTTTCCGACGCCCAGCGCATCGGAGGGGATGGGTGGAACGGCAATCTGCCAGCAACAGGCTGGGAGCCTGAATCCGGAATGGGTCGAATGGTTGATGGGCTTTCCGCCCGGCTGGACAGAACTCCAGGATTTTGGCCCCCAGAACCGGAAGGCGTCCCGCGTGTCGCACAAGGGATCGCAAACCGGGTAGATAGGCTCAAGGCGCTAGGAAATGCTGTGGTTCCACAGGTGGCAGAGGCTATTGGCAGGATGATTCTGGAGGTTGACGCAATACACAAAAGCGGGAGCTAGTGGCTAACCGGAAAGGAGGGCAGTTCCGATGATGATCCACGACATACCTACACGATTCCAGGCGGCAAGTCTCGATACCCTGGACGCACAAGTGCGCCAGAAGGTCGAGGAATGGCTGGATGCTGGCGAGGTCCTTCTGATCACAGGGCCCACCGGCGTCGGGAAAAGCTGGACCGCCGCCGCTGCCGCGAAAGCATGGCAGCAGAAAATGAGGGCCATTGCCGAACGGCGAGCGGAAGAACGCGGCTATATGCCTGACCCGAAGGACAAGGTCCTTTGGTCGAGCGTGCCCACTCTGGCAGGGATCATCCGGGACATGGAGCATGGGGAATCGGTCATAGCCCACTGCCGGGAAGCCCATCTCCTGGTCCTCGATGACCTCGGGAGCGAGAAGGCCTCCGAATACCTTGTGGAGCGGTTCTACTCCGTGATCGACCATCGCTACGCCTGGATCCGTCCCTACATCGTGAGCACGAACCTCTCTCTCGCGACCCTAGCGCAAATGTGGCCCCGCATGGCGTCAAGGCTTGGATCGGGAGTCATCCTGTCGTTGTCCGGCTCAGATCGCCGGCTGAAAGGAGGTGCAAAATGAGCGTGTCAAGCTGGGTCGAGGAGTTTGCACGAGGCGTATCTACTTCCAAGGTGAGCAGGTACGTCGCGTTGAAGCGCGAGTGGCTATTCTTTTGCGGGCTCTTACCCGATTCGCTTGAGAAACACGAGGTGCGGCTCAC
>JAKAJA010000098.1 GCA_021814085.1 Acidobacteriota bacterium
GCCAGAACGGAAGGCGCCCCGGGCGCCGCCCCCGGCGCCGGCCAGGACCCGCCCGGCGGATCGGCGCAGGGCGATGCGAAGAAAGAGGGCGAAGTCATCGACGCCGAGTTCGAAGACGTGAAATGATGCGCCGGACCCGGCGGCGGGACATGAATCCTCGCACGTGATATTTTGAGGGGGTGCGGGCCGCGAGCCCCACCCCCTTTGTGTTGGGTTTCCTTCGGAGGTCGGCATGGGCGCCAAGGGCGAGTCGATGCGCGAACTGGTCCAACTCCAGAAGAGGATGAACCACCTGTTCGAGGAGATGCTGCAGCCAGGGCGGCCGCACGAGGCCTTTCCCGAGTACCGGTGGGTCCCCGCCGCCGACGTCTACGAGGACCGCGGCCATTACTTCATCGAGCTGGAGGTCCCCGGCGTGCGGATCGAAGACGTGGAGCTCACGTGCGAGGCAAACGCCCTGCGGGTGTCCGGGGAGCGGAAGGCCGCCATGGAGCTCACCCGGGAGAGCGTCCACCGCATGGAGCGCTATCTCGGCCCTTTCGGCCGGGAGTTCACGTTCCCCGAGGCGCTCGATCCTTCCAAGGTGGAGGCCCGCATGGAGGCCGGCGTCCTCTCCGTTAAGATCCCCAAGCTCCACCACCGGTCCATCAAAGTGAAGTGAGCCCGTAACCAGGCGGAGGTGGGATATGGCCCGGGGCGACCTGTACGAGACCCTAGAACTCAAGAAAGGCGCATCGCTGGCCGAGGTGAAGAAGGCCTACAAGCGCCTCGCGCGGAAGTTGCACCCCGATCTCAACCCCGGCGACAAGGCGTCCGAGGAGCGCTTCAAGGCCATCAACGAAGCCTACGCCATCCTAGGCAACGCGGAGAAGAAGAAGCAGTACGACGCCTACGGGACCACGGGGGCCGAGCCGCCTTCCTCATCGGGGGTCAACTTCACGGGCTTTGATTTCGACGCCGCCCAGGCACCGGGCGGGGGCTTCGAGGACCTCCTCGGGGCCTTCATGAACGCGGCCCAGAGCCCGGCGGAGAAACGCCCCCGGCAGGGGCAGGACCTCATCTACCCCATCACGATCTCCCTCGAGGAAGCCTTCGCGGGGAAGAGGGCCCGAATCGCCATCGCCCACACCGTGGCCTGCGAGCAATGCCGGGGCGAGGGGCACCTGGATGCCTCCCGCAAGACGCCCTGCCCGCAGTGCGGCGGCTCGGGGCGGGTGGGGATCTCCCACGGGGCCTTCTCGTTCGCAAGGCCATGCCCCGCGTGCGGGGGCTCGGGCCGGGATCCCGGCCGCCCGTGTCCCTCCTGCGGCGGGACCGGCTCCCGGGAAACCACGGACACGGTGGAGGTGAACATCCCAGCGGGGGTGGACACGGGCTCCCGCGTCCGGCTCAAGGGCAAGGGGCAGTCCGGAGTCCGGGGCGGCCCTCCGGGAGACCTCTACATCGAGACGCACCTCCTCCCGCACGGCGTCTTCAGGAGGGAGGGGCCCAACCTGAAGGTGAGGGTGCCCATCACCTTCCCCGAAGCGGTCCTCGGCGGACGGGTAGACGTCCCTACCCTCTCGGGCGGGGCGCGGCTGAAAATCCCTCCAGGGACTTCCAGCGGCCAGGTGTTCCGGCTGAAGGGTCGCGGGATGCCTTCCCTTCGCGGCGGACAGCCGGGGGATCTCCTGGTGGAGACGACCATAACGGCCCCCGCCGTGGTGGACGAGAAGGGCAAGGAACTTCTCAGGGAATTCGCGCGTTTGAATCCAGAGGACCCCCGCGGCTATAATGCGGGCGATTAAGGAAAGATGCCATGCCTCGACGACCGCCGAAGGAAGAGGGCCGGCGATTCTACATGATCTCCGCCGTGTCGGAGCGGTTCACCGTCCACCCCCAGACCCTGCGTCTCTACGAGCGCGACGGGCTCCTCAAGCCATCGCGGACCGAGGGGAACACACGCCTGTACACGGACGACGACCTGGAGCGCCTCCGGATCATCCTCAACCTCACGCGGGAGCTGGGGGTGAACCTCGCCGGCGTCGAGATCGTCCTGAACATGCGCGACAAGATGAACCGAATGCAGGAGGAGATCAACTCGTTCACGGGGTTTTTCCTTCAACAGCTTCAGAAGATGGGCGTGACCCGCGAGGAGGTCCGGGAGCGGGCCCTAGCCACAATCCCCAGGGGCCACCTCAAGAACCTGCTCGACCGACTGGACGAGGGTGATGAGCCCACGAAATAGCCCCATCAGCGGCGAGGAGTCGGCCCTCCTCAAAAGGTACCTGAGGGAGATCTCCAAATTCCCTCTCCTTACGCCCGACGAGGAAAAGGTCCTCGGAGCCCGCATCCAGGCCGGCGACAAGGAGGCCGTCCAGACGCTGGTGGTATCCAACCTCCGTTTCGTGGTCTCCTTCTCTAAAAAGTACCGCGGGTGGGGGCTCTCCTTCCAGGACCTCATCAACGAGGGCAACATCGGCCTCATCGAAGCGGCCAAGCGCTTCAACCCCGAAAAGGGCGTGAAGTTCATCACCTATGCCGTATGGTGGATCCGGCAGGCCATCATCCATGCACTGAGCGAACAGGGCGGCCCGTTCCGGATCCCCCAGAAGCAAGCGAACCTCCTCTACAACATCCACAAGACCATCGCCACCATGACTCCCATGCTCGAGCGGGCGCCCACGGCGGGCGAGGTGGCGGATGAGCTCGAGGTGCCCAGGGCCAACGTGGAGATCCTCATGCAGGCCGAGACGGAGGACCTGCCCCTCGAATCGAGCCTGGACGACGATTCAGATTTCCAGCTCCTGGACAAGATCGAGCAGTTCACCATGCCCCCCGTGGACCAGAATCTCATGGAGGAGTCCTTCAAGAAGCTCCTCATGGGCATGCTGGGAGACCTGGACGAGAAGGAGCGGCAAGTACTCATCTACCGCTTCGGCCTGGAGGGGAAAGAGTCCCACACGCTGAAGGAGGTAGGGGACCGCCTTGGCCTGAGCCGCGAGCGTATCCGCCAGATCGAGACGCATGCCCTAAAGAAGATGAAGCAGAGCAAGAAGTCGAAGCAGCTCATGGGATACTTGAACTGACGGCCCCGCCTGACGAACTCCCGCCAGAGCCGATGCGGCGGCCCACATCCATCCACGGAGCTTCCAGCCATGACCCCAAACCCAGGATATATGTTTAAGGCACTAATCCTCACCGCCGTGATCATCAGCACTTGCGCCCCCAAGGTCTTCGCCCAGCGCCCCCCCGCGGAAAAGGCCCAGACCCTGATCAGGCAGGGGGCCTCCCTTCTGGACGACAAGAAGGCCGAAGATGCGGAGCCCATCCTACGCCAAGCAGCGGCCATGGACCCCACCAACGTGCTGGCGTTCTATTACCTGGGCGTGTCGGAGATGACCCTGAAGAAGTACGCCGCGGCCGTGGAATCCATGCAGACGGCCCTAAAGCTCGACGCCGCCAATCCGGGCTTCCTCAAGAAGCAGCGGCGGGAGGCCCAGGATATGGAAGGTCTTGCCCTGGCCTATCTCAAGGAGTTTGACCGAGCCCGCGCCCACTACAAGGATGTGATCGCCAAGGATCCGGACTACCCTGGTTTTCCCTACAACCTGGCGTGCATCTGCGCCAGCGCCGGAGACGGCGTGGGAGCCCTCGCGGCCCTCAAGACCGCCCTCACCCTCGATGCCAAGTCGGAGTCGGGGCCGACCCTCCCCGACCCCGCGGCGGACGAGGATCTGAAGGGGCTCTGGGGCCGGCCCGACTTTCAGGCGATCCTCATCATGAACCTCTCGCCGCAGCCCGACGACGGCCCCGGCGGCACCGTCGCCCGCGAGGGGGCAAGGGCCCTCGCCTACGGGGACGCCGAGGGGGCCGTGGCCAAGCTCAAGGCGGGGCTCGAAATAGATCCTAAGATGACCCGTGGTTGGTTCTTCCTCGGCGGTGCCCTCGATGCGCTGAAGAGAACCGGTGAGGCCGCGCAGGCCTATAGGAAGGCCGTGGCACTGAACGTCGGGTCCCGGGCGGCCCTTTCCAAGCCCATGGTCCGATATGCCTGCATGCGATCCGGCCAGGACTACATCGCCTCAGGAGCCTTTGCAGATGCCGTGAAGGAACTGAAATCCGCCGACGGTGCCGACGCCTACAACGCCTGGGTCCACTACGAGCTGGCCCGGGCCTATGCCGGGCTCGGTGAGGCGGATCAGGTCCGGTCCTCCCTCACGCAGGCCATAGCCCTGAGGGACCAGATGCTCCCGGTGGAGCCGCCCCTTCCCGATCCCTCCAAGGACCCGGCCTTTTCGAAGTGGGCCAAGGACAAGGAATGGCAGGCCTTCCTGGCCACGCTGAGGTAGTTCCCCGGGGACTCCTTGACGAAACCGGTCGTATGCCCCTAACATCTCCATAGAAATCAGAAAGGGCATTGCCCATGAAGCGTACGGTCCTCGTGATCGACGACAACCCGGACCTCTTGGACATGGTGGACGCCATCCTGTCCGACACGGGGTTCCTCGTGGCGAAGACGGTGTCCGGGGAAGAAGGCCTGACCGTGGCCCGCAACCTCCGCCCCAACCTCATCCTCCTGGACCTGAACATGCCCCGGATGGACGGATGGGAAGTCCTGCGGCTCCTCAAGGCCGATGCGGCCACGCGCGACATCCCCGTGGCCATCTTCTCCGTGCGGACCGACCTCAAGGATAAGATCTTCGGCCTCCAGCGGGGGGCCGTGGACTACATCCCCAAGCCCTTCCAGTACGAGCATCTCGCCGAGCGGGTCGAGCGCATCCTCGCGCACGCGAAGTAATCGAGGCAACGAGCCAACGAGCCAGAGAGCCAGACCGAAGACGGCCCCCGCTTGTCTTTCGTTGGCGCGTTGACTCGTTGGTTCGTTGGCTCTTTCGCCCGGAGGCTGGGCGGTAGGGTTGGCTCGGCCGCCGCTGGGGCAACCGTCAGGCGGTGATCTTACCCCGATCGATGGCGGCCTTGATGAGGGCCAGGAGCTTGGCGAGCTCCTCCTGGACGGCGGCCTCGACGTGTTTGGGGTTGCCGAGGCCCAGCACGGCCTCTCGGTAGGAGGCCCGCCTGTGGAAGACCACCCGCCCCGACACGTACACCCTGGCGTCCAGAGACTCGCAGTCGGAGATGTCTTCGATCTGGATGTGGAAATCCGTTCCGCCAGCAGGATGGTGGGTGTTGACGCCTGTAATCATGCGCCCAGAAACAGCCGGTTGGCCAGGCTCTCGGGGAGGCTGGCCCGGCGGATGCGCAGTGCCGCCGACGCGATGTCGTAGGGCACCCTCCGGACCACGAGCCGGCGGGATTCGGGGGAGTACTCCGCGAAGGCGGCCTTGGGGTTGCGGTCCCGGGGCTGGCCCACGGAGCCCGGGTTGATGAGGTACCGCGCGTCGGGCATGAGGGTGAGTTCCACCAAGTCTTCCTTGAGGGGGATGAGCTCGACGTTCCCCGCGCGCTGCTGGAATACCATGGGGAAGTGGGTGTGCCCGAAGAAGCACACCTGGAAAGGGCTGCTCTCGAACACCTGGTAGGCGTCGAAATCGGAGAAGAGGTAGGCGTCCTCCTCGGGAATCGAGCCGTGGGCGAGCCAGATGCCAGGAGCGGCTTCCTTGGGCCCCTGGGGCAGGCTCTTGAGGAAGTCCTTGTTCTCCGGGCGGAGCTTGGACAGGGTCCACATGGCCGCCTGGCGCGCCGCGGCGTTGAAGTTCCGGCCGTCCTCCAGCCCGGAACAGACCTTGTCGTGGTTCCCCCGCACGGCCACCAGGCCCTTGAACTTCCGAATCCTCGTCACCACGGGGTTAGGGCTGGCACCGTACCCCACCAGGTCCCCCATGCAAATGACGCCGTCGTAGTGGCGACGGTGCACCGCCCGCAAGACGGCTTCCAGGGCCTCCTGGTTGGAGTGGATGTCAGAGAGAATCAGGTACCTGGTCCGGCCCAAGCTGCTCCCCCTACCTGACGGCTCACGTTATATCAGGCGCAGGATGGCGTCAACCACTTCGTCCACGGTGAGCCCCTCGGTCCAGACCCGGTGGGCCGCCCGTCCGTACCAGCGTTTCCTGCGGACGAAGATTCCGAAGAGATCGGGGTCGCGCGACAGGGGCCGGCGGGGGTCTTGGCCGACACGCCGGGCCACCTCCTGGAACGTCAGGTCGAGGTGGATCGTGGGGCCCAGACGGTTCAGAAATGGGATGGTTGAGTCGTTGAACCCCCCGCCGCCGACCGCCAGGACTCGTTCGCCCTCCTCGGGCGTGGAGAGGACGACCCGGCGCTCCAGGTCCCTGAAAAACTCCTCCCCCTTCGTCTCGAATATCTTTGTGATGCGTGCCCCTTCCAGATCCTCGATGAGGGCGTCCGTATCTTTGAAGGGCCGATGTAGGCGCATGGCCAGCACCCGCCCCACGGTGCTCTTGCCGCTCCCCATGAACCCCACCAGCGTCACCGTCCGGCCGCTCATGATCTAACGCTAGCACATGTGAGGTCGGGGCGGAGCGCCACTGATCGCGCGAGCCGGGGAGCCGGAGAGCCGGTGAGGCGGTGAAGAGGCCAGGAGTATCGCCAAACAGGGACACGACCGGCTGTGCTGACGCGCGGCTAACCAACAAAGGAACCGTGGCAGTCCAAAATGAGCGGGAGGCCGAAATCTGCCGCAGCCAGCCGCATGGTTTCCCCCCTCCCCGGCACCCCCTTCACCGGCTCGCCACGTGTTACTTCGAGTTCCCAATAAGAAAAGAGGGAGCCGCAGCTCCCTCTCATGGCACCAAAGTGGTGGGCGATACTGGATTCGAACCAGTGACTCCTACCGTGTGAGGATAGTACTCTCCCGCTGAGTTAATCGCCCACGGGACAGCAATCTTACGGTATCGCCAGCGGGGCTGTCAAGGCGAACCCTTCCCCGCCCCTCGCGTCATTTAACCCACATCGGAGCCCTC
>JAKAJA010000099.1 GCA_021814085.1 Acidobacteriota bacterium
TTGCAAGGCGCGAGCCCTCAGTTCGCCGAGCGGTTACGGCGGGCGGAACGGGCCGAGCGGGTGATTGTTCGTCATGATGGTACTCCCATCAGCTTTCTCAATCTGGTCAGCGCCAGCCGGTGGCGGCTGGCAGCGGTGAACAATGAGATTCCCAGGGCCTTCCCAATTTCCGAGAAGGAGAGGCCGCAAAAGTGGCGCAAATAGACGACCTCGCGCTGTTCGGGCGCGAGCTGGGCCACGGCCGCGGAGGCCTCTCTGGCGGCCAATGCCTCTCCCGAACCTGCGCCGCCGTCGAGGAGAAGGGCATCATCGAGGGGCGCCGTGCGGCGGCGCATGCGCAGGACGTCCACGGCCGCCCGGTGCGCCATGCCAAGGAGATACGCCTTGGGCCGGGCAATGTCCTCGAGGGCAACGCCGGTCTGGGCCAGCTTCAAGAAGACCTCCTGCACGACATCCGCCGCGTCCTCCGCACTTTGGGTGCGCCAGAGGGCGAGGCCATAGAGATCCCGCCCGACCGCGTCGTAGATCACCGCCATCGCCGCTTTCTCCCCCCGGGCCAGGGCGGCCATCGCCCCGGCAAGAACCCCCTCGTCGATCATGTCCCCCCCGAGATGCTTGCTCCTTGCGGCGAGAAGGGAAACATCTCCCCTTCTGGCTCATAGACGGCGCAGCACCGCCATTTTGTCACATGAGACGAACGGTCTTTGACCGGGATGCCCTACGCCGCGTAGAATGGCCTCCGCCGGCCGAACCATCGCCGGCCAGCCGAGGACCCTCATGCCCGTCCAAACCAATGTTCACAGTTCCCGCTTCTCCCTTCGCCGAATCTCGACTCTTTTGCTCCTCACTCTTCACTCCTCACTTCTTACTTTCCTTTTGGCCTGCGCGACCCAGCAGCAGCCGGCTGTCATACCGCCCGTCGCCATGCGCGAGATCCCGCCCAAGGTGGGTCTGGCCCTGGGAGGGGGCGGCGCCCGGGGGTTCTCCGAGATCGGCGTGCTGCGCGTGCTGGAGCAGGAGAAGATCCCCGTGAGCTTCGTGGCCGGCACTTCCGTGGGCAGCCTCGTGGGGGCCCTCTACGCCGATACGGGCAAGGTGCTGGACGCGGAGTTCCAGGCCGTGGCCATGCAGGAGGAGGACATCTTCGACTACCAGGCCCTGGCCCTCCTGTCGGGCGGACTGGTGAAGGGGGAGAGGCTCGAGAAGTTCCTCGACACCCGCCTCCAGCATAAGACCATCGAGGCCATGAAGGTGCCCTACGCCGCCGTGGCCGTGGACCTCCTGGCGGGAAAGGCCGTGGCCTTCGAGCGGGGCTCCGTGGCCCGCGCCGTGCACGCTTCCGCCGCCGTACCGGGCGTCTTCGTCCCCGTGGAGTTCGGCGGCAAGATCTACGTGGACGGCGGGGTGACCGACCCGGTCCCCGTGGACGTGGCGCGCAGGATGGGCGCCGACGTGGTGATCGCCGTCTCCATCCCCGAGGGGGCACCCAAGGACAGGCCCGCCAACCCCGTGGAGGTGGCCCTCCACGCCATCGCGATCATGTCCAGCGAGCTGGGCGCCCTCATGGCCAAGGACGCGGACGTGGTGATCTCGCCCGACGTGGCGGGGGTGGCCTTCGACGATTTCACTCAGAAGAAGCGCCTCATCGAGGCCGGTGAAACGGCGGCGCGCCTGGCCCTCCCGGCCATCCGGGCCGCCATCGCCCAGAAGACGCGGCGCGTGCCCATGGGCGTGGCCCCATGAGGAGAACGAGCCCCCGCTGTTCCATTCTCTTGCTGCCCGCTTTTCACTTTTTACTTTTCACTTTTCACTTTGTTGTGAGGTGACCTTGCCATGAGAACGACCCGGCTGATCTTAGGTTGTCTCGCGTTCGTCTCGCTGGCGGGCTGCACCGCCGTCAAGACGGGCCCCCTCGCTGACCTCCGCTCGGACCTGGAGGGGGGCTCCTACACCCTCACGGTCAAGAGCGACGTGCCCCAGCTGGACCAGCAGTCCCTCTACAAAATCGCCCACGCCGAGCTGGCGCCCCTTTTGCCCATCGGCACCAACGCTCCGCACACAGGCGAGGTGCAGGTCCGGTTCTCCACGGAGCAGATGCTGAGCGACCCCGCGATCGTCCAGGGCGTGGACGGCGCCGTGGCCACCATGGGCGGCGTGGGCGCGACCCCGACGGTGCAGTCAGGCGGGCCCCGCATCTACATCAACGGGACATTGCTGGTGGCCATCAAGAGCGATTCGGGCAAGCGCATCTGGTACGCGAGCTACAACCACGACGGCCGGTTTTCCCTGGCCGCGACGCCCGAGGACGTGGCCCGTCTCTCCATGAAGCGCGTCGCCGAGCAACTACGGAAAGACATGAAGGCCGTGGGCCTCATGCCGGTGAAGGGCACCACGAAATGAGGCCCATCGCTGCCGCCGACCTCCTCCTCCGTCCTTTTCACATCCTCGATCAGGAGTGGGCCCTCCTCGTCGGCGGCACGGAGAAGCCCAACCCCATGACCGTCTCGTGGGGCGGGCTGGGGACCCTCTGGAACCGGCCCGTGGTGACGGTCTACGTCCGGCCCACGAGGTTCACCTTCGGCCTCCTCAACGAGCACCCCGAGTTCACCCTCAACGTCATGCCTCCCGCCTCGCGAGGCGCCCTCGACCTGTGCGGGAGCACCTCGGGGCGGGACACGGACAAATGGGCGGAGGCGGGCCTGGTCCCCGAGGCATCCCAGATGGTGACCGTGCCCAGAGTGGCGGGGGCTGCCCTCGCCCTGGAGTGCCGGACGCTGGCCACCCTGGACCTGGACCCCGGACGTTTCCTGGATTGCTCCATCGAATCCCAATATCCTCGGAAGGATTACCACCGGGCCTTCATCGGCCAGGTCATGGCCGCCTTCGTCTCGGAAGAGTTCAATGCCGGTGACGAGGCCCGGTGAGGACATGCGCGTCCTCGTCCTCCTGGCCCACCCCAAGCCCGACTCCTTCAACGCCGCGCTCCTGAAGGAGTTCGTGGGGGGCCTCGTGGAAGCAGGCCACGAGCCCGACGTGGCCGACCTCTACGGCGAGGACTTCCGCCCCGCCCTCGGCGCAGAAGACCTCGCGTGCATGGGCGCGGAGGCCCCCGACCCCGCCGTGCGGTCCTACCAGGAGCGCATTCTCGCGGCGCAAGGGCTGGCCTTCGTCTTTCCCGTGTGGTGGTTCGGCCCCCCCGCCATGCTCAAGGGGTTCGTGGACCGGGTCTTCCAGGAGAACTTCGCCTTCCGGTTCAAGGAGGGCGGACTCGTGGAGGGACTCCTGCACCACCGACGGGCCCTCGTCCTCAACACCACGGGGGCGAGCGCCCTCATGTACCGGACCTTCGGCTTCGGCGATCCCCTGAGAAAGTCCTTCTGCGACTGGACCTTGAGGTTCTGCGGGATCAAGGAGGTGGAGCAGATCCTCTTCCACGAGGTCGTCAACACCGACGACGCCACGCGCGCCGCATACCTGCTCGAAGCCCGCTGGCTCGGCCGGGAGTTCTTCTCCGCGTGACACGTCCGCCACACGGGAGCACAGCGGCCGAGGGGAGAATCAAGAAGGGAGAAGCCGCCGCTCCTCCCCTCCTCATTGAACTCACTTTGAGACGCCTGTGTCTACCAGCTGAAGGGGAAGGGTTCCGATGCCCCCCCCGCGCCGTCTCCCACCACGAGTTGGACGGTCTTGCCTTTTGGTACGAGGACTTTGAGCCCCGCCCCCTTGCCCACGAGCCGTGCGGAACCCTTCACCTGGGTCGTCGCGACGGCGGTTCCGTCCACCTTGAGGGTGCAGCCCGACACGAAGCCGGCCCCACTCACCAACAGCCTGAACGGGTTGGCGGCCTTCTTCGCGCCGGTGATGGCGTATGGCCGAGTGGAGAAGGACCATACGGGTCCGGCCGTCTTCCCCCACGGTCCGAGGGCCACCACCTGCCAGTAATAGGTCCTGCCGAGCTCTAGGGAAGACGGCGAGTAGCTGTTGGTCGTCGCCGTGCCCGCCATTGGCGGCGTGGGGGTCGTGCCGAAGTAGACTTCGTAGCCCGTGGCGCCATCGCTCGACCATGTGAGGGTCGCGGCGAGGTCCTGGTTCAGGGCCTTGTCCTGGGGGGCGGGATCCCTCGGCACGGCGCCTTGCGACGTGGAGGTCAGTTGGACGTCCATCAGGGCGGTGCCCGTCCCCACGGCCACCTCGCGGGTCTGCGTGATGTAACCGGGCATGGAGAAGGTCACGTGATAGGTCTTGCCCCCCTGAAGGGGCCAGCCATACCGGCCACGGGCGCTGGCCCGCCTGGGGGTCTCGCCGTTGGTGAGGGCGGCCTCCTGGACCGTGAAGGTGGCCTTTAGGGGCTGCCCCGTGGTGGCGTCCGTCACCTGGCCCTGTATGGAGGGGTAGGTCAGGGTCTTGTCGAGGAAATACTGCCAGGCCGTCCGCTGGCGCTGGACGGTGACGTCCCGCCATTGGCTGTAGTCGGGCTGGAAGTCGCTGGAGTTGACCTCGATGACGAAGGCGAAGGCACCGTAACGTCCGTAGAGCGTGTCGTCGCTGGACCCGTCCGTCTCGTAGATGGTGGACCACCCTGGGCCCGTCTTGTATCGGCCCCTCTCGCCGTTGTCGTCCTCCAGGATGCCGTTCAGGGTCTGCCCCAGATCGTCATAGACGGCCATTTCGCTGGGGTTTTCGCACCCGTAAGGGTAAAGGAGGTACTCCCCATAGGAGTGGTAGGAGAGGCTGAAGAGGGGCCGGATTTCATCCGCGAGGGCCGTCACCCCCTGCGTTTCGGGCTCCGATTCGGGCGACGGCCCACGGTAGATCTCGCTCGAACAGGCGCCCGATGAGCCGCCGCAGGCGTTCCAGTTCCAGCCGTAGTTTCGGTTGAGGTCTACGGCGCATATGGGGTCCCGGTTCTTGCGCCACATGTTGTCGGTCGTGAACACGTACTCGGCCCCGTCGGGATTGACGCAGGCCACGACCCACACCTCGATCTTGTCCAGCCATTCGGTCACCTTGGTGTCCTTGCCGTAGTTGGAGGCGAGGTACCCGATGGCGTCCTTGGCGATCTCAACCGTCATCACTTCCCTCGCGTGATGCTGCGCGTCCAGGAGGAAGACCGGGCGGTCGTGGTCTTCGTTTACGTCGGAGGTTATTTTCACGGCAATGAGCTTTTGGCCTTCGAAAAGGGTGTCCTTGAGGACGACCTTCTTGACGAGGTTGGGGTAGGCCGCCTGGGCCTGGTCGATGAAAGCGCCCAATTCCACGGGGTCCGTATAGTCAGACAAGACCTCGGCCCTGCGGCGCAGCGGGTGCCCCACGTCCTTGAGGGCATAGCTGAATCCCATGGATTTCAGGCGTTCCAGCTCGGCCTCGGTGACGACTACCCCCGCCGTTCCGGCGGCGCGGTTCACTCCCGCAACGTCGAAGCCCCCTGCCGTCAGCCGAAGGACGTCCGAGTCCCCGCGAAGGGGAACTTCCACCAGCAGGTGGAGAGGCCCGGCAGCCGCGGCCGCGACCGAGAGGAGAAGGGACAAACAGAAAATGAGAGCCGCCGGAAGGATGATCGGCAAGAATGCCACAGGCGTGGGGCCCTTGGTGCGCACGGAATCCATCAAACCACCTCCGAAGCTGTCAGTCCGTCTGCTCTTGGGACCCCCCTGGTCCCGCGATCCGCCCTTCTACTACGCAACCCATGTGCGCTTGGTTTCCAGCTTGTGTAATGGAACGCTCCCGCACGGGCGACCAGGGAGGTCTCAAATTTCCCAGACGTGCCCGCACGAGGCGCAACGGTACCATCCGTGGCCCGCGAGGCGCTTGATGGCGTCCGTCATACGGTTCTCCCCGGCGTAGTCGGGGGGAGGGGCGGAGGCCGTTTCGGCGGCGCCGCACGCGGGACATGGGAGAGCCGGTGCGATGGGGCAGAGGTCGTGCGGGTCCAAGGCCTCCACCTCCGAGGGTTCTTCCGAACCTTCGTCCCCCTCCTCCCCGGGGGCCATGCCATGCAGGTCGTCCCCTTCGCTGAGGGGCCTCCTGTGCATCTCCATTTCCTCAAGCACCGCTTCGGCCTCGCCGGCAACCGAGGCCGGCACTTGCAGCCGGACCGGCGTGCCGGGGATGGAGAGGTTCAAGTTCCCCTCCGGAACAAAGCAGCAAATGCCCGCCTGTGCCAGCACGTTCCGGGCCCACTCGGCCTCGAGCGGGACCAGGTATTCGCGGATCGTGACGAAGCCCTCATCCCGTTCGTCGTTCATGGCCGCTCCTGCTCGCGGGGCGGAAGGGACGTCCCCCGCTCGATGACATTATTGCGCCCAGTGGTCTATGGAACCCAAACCCGCCACCCCACCCACCGCGCCCAGAAGGGCACCGGTCCCCATCAGGAGGGCCTGGTCCGCGATCCCGAGAAATCCGCGGGAGACCCATTCTAGAAGGAGCGCGTTCGGACCCGCGGATCGGCTCAGCAGGAGGTGGACGCCGAAAAGGACGAGGAGGGCGCCTATCCCGGCCAGGGCGCCCAAGGCAATCCCGCCCGCGACGAAGGGTCCCCGGATGCTGCTGGCCGTGGCGCCCACGAAGTGGAGGATGGCGATCTCCTCGCGCCTCGAGAGGGCGATGATGCGGCAAATGGCGGCCACGGTGAAGACGGCCGCCACGCCAAGGGCGCCGAAGAGAACCCACCCGAGGAGAGACACGAACCGCGAATAGGTCCTGAGGCGTTCCACCCAGTCCCAGTCGAAGAGAACCTGGGCAACTCCCGGCATCTTGGCCGCGGCGCCCACGAGCCGCCGCACGCGGTCCAGGTCCAGGGGGGTCCTGAGGCGCAGGGAGAGGGAGGCGGGCAGGGGGCTCTCCTCCCCCGAGGAGCCCGCCGCCTTGAAGGCCGGGGCTAGGCGCTCCAGTACCTTGAG
>JAKAJA010000100.1 GCA_021814085.1 Acidobacteriota bacterium
TTCTCTCCGGACGTCTTTAAGGACCTTATGGAAGACCAGGAAGGTAAATTTTCCGGGCTGGGCCTCCTCGTGACGAAGCCCGGCGCCACCTCGCCGCTCCTGGTCATCACGCCCATCCCGGACACCCCCGCGTGGAGGGCCGGCATCAGGGCGGGTGACGTCATCCTCGAGGTGGACGGCCAGGCCACGGACAAGATGTCCAGCCGTGATGCCGTGCGAAAGCTAAAGGGCCCCGAGGGGACTTTGGTGACTATCAAGCTGGGGCGTGGCGAGACAAAACCCGAACTTTTGACCCTCAAGCGGGCTCCCATCCCCAAGCACACCGTGCCCTATGCCTTCATGCTCGGAGACGGGGAGGGCTACGCCAAGGTGAACACGTTCGGTAACACGACGGTGGCCGAGCTTCAGGAAAACCTTGACCGGCTCAGGAGAGAGGGGATGACGTCCCTGATCCTCGACCTGAGGGACAACCCCGGCGGTTCCCTCCCGGCGGCCGTGGGCGTCTCTTCCCTTTTCCTGAACAAGGGCCAGGAGATCGTTAGCGTGCGGGGGCGCAGAGCCGGCATCACCATGCGCCACAAGGCCACGAAGGACGGTCCCTTCAACGACCTCCCCATGGTGGTACTCCTCAACCTCGGTTCGGCAAGCGCCTCTGAGATCGTGGCCGGGGCGCTCCAGGACCACGACCGGGCCGTGGTGGTGGGGGAGCGCTCCTGGGGCAAGGGACTCGTGCAGACCATGACCGCCCTTGGGGACGACGGCGCTGTCGCCATCACCACGGCACGCTATTACACCCCCTCCGGACGCCTCATCCAGCGGGACTACAGCAAATCCTACGACGCTTACTATTTCCCCGACCAGCAACCCGAAGACCTGGCCCCCTCCCCAACGTCGGGTGCGTCGGGGGCCGAAGCCCACACGGACAACGGCAGGGCCGTCTACGGCGGCGGGGGCATCGCCCCGGACGTGCCGGTGAAGGCCGACAAGATCCCCCCCCTCGCGCTCAAGCTGGAGCGGAACCGGGCCTTCCTGAACTTCGCCGCCAAAGAGGTGGAGAAGGGGAAGATGGACCCCGCAAGGGCCCGATCCGCGGACTTTCTTGCCGCCTTCAAGGCCGGTGGCATGGGGGACGTGAAATTCACCGAGGCCGAGTGGACCGAGAGCGAGGCTTACATGCGCGCCGCCCTCGAACGCGAGGCCATGACCATGCTGGAGGGACAGGCCGCTGGGTACAAGGCCATGATCCCCCTGGACAACCAGCTCCTCAAGGCCGAAGCGGTCCTCAAGGAGAAGGCATCCCGGAAGAAGGCGGCGTGACGGTTCGTGAGTAGGTGATGAGGTGAGTAGGTGAGGATGAACCCCTCCGGGGGCACGTTCCCTTCGCCGGTCCTCCCTTCCCGCTCCCTGCTCCCTGCTCCCTTCCTTCCCAATCTAAGACGAGAGTTCGAATGTTCGAGAAACTGACAGAGCGCATCCAGGACGCGGTGAAGGGCCTCCGGGGCCAGGGCCGCATCACGGAATCCAACATCCAGGACAGCCTGCGCGCGGTGCGCATGGCCCTCCTTGAGGCCGACGTCCACGTGTCGGTCGTGAAGGACTTCCTGGAGGGTGTCAAGACCAAGGCCCTGGGCCAGGAGGTCCTCCGCAGCCTCTCCCCGGACCAGCACTTCATCAAGATTCTCAACGATGAGATGGTCCGCGTGCTCGGCGAGGGAGACCCCCGCCTCCGTTTCCCCGCCTTCGGGCCCGGCGTGGTCCTCCTGGCGGGGCTCCAGGGCTCGGGCAAGACCACCACCGCGGGAAAGCTCGCCCGCTACTTCGCCAAGGACAATCACCCCGTCATGCTCGTCCCCGCGGACGTCTACCGCCCCGCCGCCCGGCAGCAGCTCGAGACGGTGGGGAAGGCGGTTGGGGTTCAGGTCTTCCAAGCCGCGCCCGGCGACGACCCCGTGGCCATCTGCCAGAAGGCCCTGGAGGAGGCCCGCAAGAAGGGCGTCCACCGCGTCATCCTGGATACGGCGGGGCGCCTCACCGTGGATGAGACCCTCATGGCGGAGCTCGCCCGGATCGTGGCGGCGGTGAAGCCCCACGAAAGCTTCTACGTGGCCGACGCCATGACGGGCCAGAGCGCCATGGCCACGGTGAAGGCCTTCCACGAGATCGTCACTCTCACGGGTGTGGTCCTGACCAAGGCCGACGGCGACGCGCGCGGCGGCGCCATCCTCTCCGTGAAGGCGGTGACCGGGCTCCCCGTGAAGTTCGTGGGCGTGGGGGAGAAATACGACGCCCTCGAACCCTTCATCCCCGAGCGCATGGCCTCCCGCATCCTCGGCATGGGGGACGTCCTGGGCCTCATCGAGAAGGCTCAGGAGGTCGTGGACGAGCGCGAGGCCACGGAAATGGCCGAGCGGATGCGGCACTCCGAATTCACCCTCGAGGATTTCCGCGGCCAGCTCAAGGCCATGCGCAAGATGGGGCCCCTCCAGCAGATCGTGGGGATGCTCCCGGGGATGGGCGCCCTTAAAGGCGTCGAGGTCTCAGACCTGGATGAGAAGCGCGTGGCCAGGACCGAAGCCATCCTGAACTCCATGACCCCCTACGAGCGCGGCCACTACAACGTCATCGACGGGAGCCGCAGGAAGCGCATCGCCCGCGGGGCGGGCGTCTCCGTCTCCGAAGTCAACCAGCTGATCAAGCAGTACCTCACCATGCGCAAGATGATGCAACAGCTGAAAAAGACCGGCCTGAAGGGGATGATGCGGTCCATGAACGCCCTCCGGAGGTAATCTTTCCTCGCCCCCGCCCTTGCTTGACCCTTGTGGGACCTCATGCTAGATTGAGGAGGTTGAGACAGGTACCCGAATCAGGGGGTGGGATGACCAAGAAGAGAGTTCTCCTCGTCGACTACGAACCCAAACTCTTGGAACGCCTGGAGTCCATGCTCGTGGATGACAGGATCGAACTGGCCATGGCCAAGGACGGCTTCGCGGCCATCGAGGAGTTCGACAGGTTCCACCCCGACATGGTGTTCTTAAGGACCATGCTCCCGAAGAAGCACGGGTTTCAGGTCTGCCAGGAGATGGTGGAGCGTTCGGGCTCCCGGCGGATTCCCATCATCATGCACTGCTCCATCTACAAGAGCCGCAAATACAGAAACGACGCCATCAAGGTCTACGGCGCCGCGGAGTATCTCGAGGATCCCATCCAGGAGGGTGCCCTCAAGGAGATCCTGGGCAAGTTCCTCTTCGGGGAGACACCCACCGTGGCGCCGGCCCCGCCGGCCGCGGCCCCCGGTCCCGCGGCGAGCACGCAGGCCGCGCCCTCCTCCAAGCCCGGCACCCTTCCGGAGGTCGTCCTCCCTCCCGCGGCGCCATCGAAACCGAAGTCCGGGGGTCTTTCCGGCGTAGATAAGGCCCTGGAGGAGACCCTGTCGGGCATGAACCTCGGCGGGACCAGAAAGCCGAAGCCGGCGCAGACGTCCTCCATCGAGGCCACGGTCCCGTTGGACGACTTGCTCGGCGGTGCCAAGCCGTCGCGGCTCCCCGAGCCATCGGCCGCTGCCCCTGCCCCTGTGCCGCCTCCCAAGGGGCCTGCCCCGGTTGCCCCCGTTCCTCCAACCGCGGTGGACCAGCAGGAGCTCACCTCCGAAGAACTTTTCGGTGACGTGATCCAGGACGTGATCAAGGCGGAACCGGCGGCGCCCGAGGCCCCCCAGCCGGTTGTACCCAAAGCTCCCGAGAAGCCGCAGACTCCCCCCGCGGCAACCGCCGCGCCCGTGGTTCTTCCGCCCCCGCCATCTCCACCCAAGGCGCCCGCCCCGTCCAGGCCGTCCATCGACGTGGACAAGGCCCTCGGCTCGGAGCTCATCAGCACGGGCCGGCCCACGGAGGACTCGCAGGTCCGGCGCATGAAGGCCAGGTCCGATTCGGACCTCAGCCGGAAGTTGGAGGAGACGCTCGGAGGGGTGAAGCTCGCCCCCACGGCGCCCAAGGAAGCGCCAAAGGCGGCCGCTCCGGAGCCGCCGGCCCCCGTTGCGGCCCCGTCCGTGGCGCCGCCTCCCGAACCCCCGAAGGCCGAGCCGCCCAAGGCGGAGGCCGTCCCCGAGGCGCCGAAGGCCGAGCCGCCCAAACCCGAGCCCGTCCCCGAAGCCCCCAAGGCCGAAGCGCCCCAAGCTCCCCAGGTCCCGGAGTCCGTGTCCGCGGGCATGGAGAAGGCCAAGGCCGAGAAGGAGGGAGGGGTCACCTACGGGAACTACCTCCTCGTGGACAAGATCGCCACGGGAGGCATGGCCGAGCTCTTCAAGGCCCGCCAGAAGGGCCTCGAGGGGTTCTCCCGCATCGTCGCCATCAAGCGGATCCTCCCCCACCTCGCGGCCAACCAGGACTTCGTCACCATGTTCATCGACGAGGCCAAGCTGGCGGCCCAGCTCAACCACCCGAATGTCTGCCACATCTACGACCTGGGCAAGATGGAGGACTCCTACTTCATCGCCATGGAGTACGTGGAAGGCAAGGACCTGCGGGCGATTCTCAAGGACCTTGAACCGCGCAAGCGCCTCATGCCCATCCGGGTGGTGGTCTACATCGCCCAGAAGGTGGCCGACGCCCTCCAGTACGCCCACACCGCCAAGGACGTGGACGGGAGGCCCATGGTCCTGGTCCACAGGGACATCTCGCCCCAGAACATCCTCATCGCCACCAACGGCGTCGTGAAGCTGGTGGACTTTGGCATCGCCAAGGCCGCCTCCAAGGCAAGCCACACCCAGACCGGCGCCCTCAAGGGCAAGCTCCTCTACATGTCCCCCGAGCAGGCCTGGGGCAAGAACATCGACCACCGGACGGACATCTTCTCCCTGGGCACGGTCATCTGCGAGATGCTCTCGGGCCAGAAGCTCTTCTACGGCGACTCCGAGATGTCCATCCTCGAGAAGGTCCGGGAAGCGAAGATCACGCCGCCCCAGGAACTCCGGCCGGACCTCCCCGAAGAGCTGGAGCGCATCCTCCTCAAGTCCCTGGACAGGGACCCCGAGAAACGCTACAGGGACTGCCGGGCCATGCAGGCCGACATCGAGCGCTTCGCCTACGAGGAGTGGGAGACGGCCCCGTCGGCCTACGATACGGCGGCCTTCCTCAACGAGATCTTCCCCGACATCTACACGAGGGAAGTGCTCGACACCCTCAAGCGGGAACCGGGGACCACCGATTCCTCGGCGGAGCGCCCCGCGGAACCGCAGCGGGGAGGCAGGCCGCCCAAATCTCAGCGCGGGCGGCCCGCGCCTCAGAAAGCGCCCCCGCCCAAGAGGGAAGCTCCTCCTCCCCCGGAGCCCAAGCAGGAAGCCAAGGCCGAGCCCAAGGTTGAGCCGAAGCCCGCTCCCAGGCCCGAGCCCCCCCAACCGCCCAAGTCCCAGCCCGCACCCAGGCCCGAGCCTCCGGCCAAGCCCGAGGCAAAGCCCGAGCCCAAGCCCCTTCCCCCGCAGCCCGAGCCGCCCAAGGCGGCGGTTCAAACGGGACCTGGCATGTTCGGCGACGTGATCGGCGAGAAGCCTGAGGGAGGCAACAAGAAGCTCATTCTCGTGGCGGCCGGTGTCGCGGCCCTTCTCGTCATCGTGGCGATCCTCTACTTCGCTTTCGGCGGGAAGAAGGCCCCGGCGACCGAACCGGCCAAACCCGCACCCGCCACCGGCGCGTCCACCCAGCCCGCGCCCGCGCCCGTACCACCTCCGGTCATCGAGACGCCCAAACCCGCCGAGCCCGCCCCCAACGCGCCGCCCGCCACCGAGGCGGAACTGGCGGCGGCGAAGAAGGCGGCAGGTGATGCACTCACGGCCTTCGGCAAGTCGGTCTCGGATGTGGAGCAGGCGGGAGCGGGACAGTATGCCTCCGAGTCCCTGGCCTCTCTGAAGAAAAGCCACCAGAACATCGCGGCCCTATACCGAAAGGCCAAGACCAAGGAGGAATACCAGGCCGTCACCCAGGCCCTTGGCCAGGGGGCAACGCTGGTGACCCAGGTGAGGACTCAGGTGGACCAGGCCAAGAGCGCGGAACAGGCCTCCAACCAGAAGAAGGCCGCCGATGACGCGGCCGCCAAGAAGGCCGCCGACGACGCGGCCGCCAAGAAGGCCGCCGACGACGCGGCCAAGAAGGCGGAGGCCGCTTCAGGCAAGGCCAAGGCCGGTGACTTGGTGGAGCTCTGGTCCGTGGACGTGAAACCCAAGGAAATCTCAAAGCCCAAGCTGGAATATCCGCCCATGGCCAGGGCCAACAAGGTGCAGGGCCAGGTCTACATCGAGGCCCAGATCGACGAGACGGGCAGGGTGACCAGCGCGAAGATCGTGCGTGGGATCAACCCGGACTACGGTCTCAATGACGCGGCCCTTAAGGCCGCCCTCCAGGCGAAGTATTCACCCGCAATCAAGGATGGCGTGCCCGTCAAGACGGTGTACACTTACCCCATGTCATTCAAAATCCAATAGGCAATGGAGGTGACCGTGGCTACCCTGACCGACAAACAGAAGAAGTTTTACGAGGACGCCCACCGTCAGACGAAGGAAGAGATCAAAGAGATTGACGCCTCTATCGAGGACGAGTTGGCCAAGGTCAAGGAGCGTCTCGCGGCGCTGCAGGAGGCCAAGAAGGCCGCCCTCCAGATGCACGCGGCGGCCTGCATGAGGCTTACCCTCAAGAACGAGTTTGAAGAGGAAGGCGAGTAATTAAGTCCTGAGTGCCAAGTGCTGAGTGCTGGGTAGAGGGAACGAAGCAATAACTCAGCACTCGGAACTCAGCACTGTTTTCCATCCAGGGTGCCCCCACCGGGGTGAAAAGGGAAGGCCGTGAAAATCGGCCGCGGCCCAGCCACTGTGAGCGGAAACGAAAGCGGCACGATGCCACTGCCCGG
>JAKAJA010000101.1 GCA_021814085.1 Acidobacteriota bacterium
GTCCCTGGCGGCGATGAACGACCTTGCCGTGGCCAGCAAGGTGAGGGCCACCCTCGTCTGCAATCCTTCCACCGTGGACCTCGAGTTGGACGTCACGGCCCACGGGGACTCCGTGTCTATAAAGGGCAGCATCAGGGGCAGGACGCAGATCGCCGAAATCCGGGACCTGGCGCGGAAGGCGGCCGAGGGACGAGCGTTGGATCTGGAAGGGCTGGTGCAGAGGCCAGATCTATAGGGGTAGTCGGGGTGCGTGCCTAGGTCTCCCATGGCCGTCGCGCCGGCGAGACAGCGTGTCAGGGCAGGTCGTGATGAATCGGGGGGGAACATGAACATATTTCTTCCGGTCGCTGGCATCAGCATCAACCTCTTCGTTCTCATCGGGGCGGGGGCGCTGGTGGGCTTCATGTCCGGAATGTTCGGCGTGGGAGGCGGCTTTCTCCTCACGCCCATCCTCATGATGATAGGCATTCCGCCCACCGTGGCGGCAGCTTCCGACTCCTGCCAGATCGTGGGCGCCTCGGCCTCGGGCGCGGCCGCCCACTTCAGGCTGGGCAACGTGGATCTGAAGCTCGGGAGCATCCTTCTTCTTGGCGGGCTGGCGGGCGCCGCCGTGGGCGTGCAGATCATCAAGGTGCTGAGGCGGATGGGAAATGCGGACTTCGTCATCGTGGTGACGTACATCGTCGTGCTGGGGAGCATCGGTACGTTCATGTTCATCGAGAGCCTGCAGAGCCTCAGGCGGGGGAGCATGGTCGCCAAGCACCGGCCCGAGGGGCGAAAGCGAAGCATCCTCTCGAAGCTTCCCATGCACATGGAATTTCCAAGGTCCGGCGTCCAGCACTCCGTGCTGGTTCCCTTCCTCCTCTGCGCCCTGGTTGGAATTCTGGCGGCGATCATGGGAGTGGGCGGCGGGTTCATCATGGTTCCCATGATGGTTTACCTCCTGCGGATGCCCATGCACGTGGCGGTGGGGACGGACCTCTTCCAGATACTCTTTACCTGCGCGGGGGTGACCTTCATGCAGGCCATGTCCAACCACACGGTGGACATCGTCCTGGCCATCCTGCTCATGGTGGGCTCCACCATCGGCGCTCAAATCGGGGCCCGCGTGGGAAAACGCCTCCGGGGGGACCAGCTCAAGATCCTGCTGGCGTCCATCGTCATTCTGGTGATGGTGAAAATGGCCATCGGGCTAGTGGTGACGCCCTCTAACCTCCTCTCCTTCGCGAAGGGGCACTAGCATGAGCGGAACCACATCAGGCCGATTCCGGCGTCTCTTCCTGGCCTGTGTCGCGAGCGCGGCCGCGGTCGGGGCCGCCGCCGGCGCGCCCACCCTGGCCCTCCGGCCCTCCGTCATCGAGATGGGGACCTTCTACGACGGGGCAACCGTAAGGATCTCGGGGACCGTCGCGGAGGGCAGCCAGGTGGCCGTGGTTATCCGCGGCCCAGAGATCGAGGAATCGTTCAACAAGACCGCAAAGGCAGGCCCCATTTGGATCAATGAGGGTAAGGTCCACGTGTCCGGAGTGCCGTCGCTGTTCATCTGCTTTTCCAGCGCGCCCATGGAGCGGATGCTGAACCGTGCCGAGCTCGACGGGAACCAGCTCGACGAGGCGGCGATCAGGGGCCAGATGATCATCCGCCCGCCCTCCATGGACCAGCCCATCATCCGCGCGAACTACCTCACCCTCAAGCGTCAGCAGGGGACGTTCGGCGTGGTGGAAGGTGTGGTCAGGATGGACAAAGGCGAGGCGGGGCGGGTCTCCTTCAGCCTGGATCTCCCTTGGCCGAAGCGGGCGGCTCCAGCGGCTTACCAGGTCAGCCTCTATGAATGCCGAGACGGCCGGGTGAGCGCGCAGGTATCCGCCCCACTCGAGGTGAGGGAGGTGGGATTCCCCTTGGAGCTCGCCCGGATGGCGAAGGAGAAGGCAGCCCTCTACGGAGCCTTGTGCGTCCTCATAGCCATGGTGGCCGGGTTCGGCATCGATTTCACCGTCACCAAGCTCGGGAAGAGCAACCTGGCTGGCCATTAATGAGTTGTCCGGTCCCGCGTCCGTCCGCCTCGGCTTCGTGGCGTGAGGTGCCCCAAAGCCCGCGTGAACGAGGGCGACCTCTGGCGCAATGCATTCCGTCATGGGAAAGTAACCCCATGTGCGCATGGTGGCGTAGGGCTCGCGAAGAAAAGACCGCCGAGCGGGCCGAGGCCGAAATCCGGGAGAAGTACGGCAGCTTTAAAGAGCTCCTTACCCTCAACAACGATTGTCTCGAGCTCGTTGCGGGGCTGCAGGAGGACCTCCAGTTCGCCCTCCCCCGAAGCGAGGTTCTGGAGGATCGCCTTCCGGCCATCTTCCAGAAGGTCGGGGTCATCGTCAGCTCTCTTGAAAAGCTCTTGGGCAGGCGCCAACCCGCGCTCTGGAAGGCGCTCGCCGCGCAGCGGAGCGAAGTGGAAGGCTCGGTAGCGATCGACCCTTCCATGAGCGCGCCGAGGATGTCGGCATGGCTGTCCGAAGTCGACTCCGGGATGGCCCGCGAGGTGGGGGGAAAGGCGGCAAGCCTGGGAGAGGTGCGCAACGTTCTGGGACTGCCCGTTCCCAATGGCTTCGTGATCACGACGGAGTCCTACTGGCGCTTCGTGGGCATCCCCATGTGGCGTGAGATCAGGGACACCGTCATGAGCCTTGACCTGGACGACCTCCACGAGTTTCAGCCCGCCGCCGGGCGCCTCGCTTCGCTCGTCATGGGAGCGGCCCTGCCCAGGGCCGTAGAGGTGGCCATCGAGGAGCGTTCAAAGGCGCTTCCCATTTCAGGCATCGGCTTGGCGGTCCGTTCCAGTGCCGTGGGTGAGGGTGGCGCCAGAACCTTCGCGGGCCAGTTCAACAGCATCATCAACGCACCCGTCGCGCAGGCGGTGGATGCCTACAGGCAGGTCGTGGCCAGCCGCTTCAGCGCCAGGGCTCTGTCTTACAGGCTCACCACGGGCTCTACCGACGTGGAAAGCCCCATGGCGGTCCTGTTCATGCCTGCCCTGAGGGCCCGTGCCGCGGGAATCCTCTACACCCGGGACCCCGGCGATCCAAGGAAGGACGCGGCGTGGGTCGCGGCGACCCGGGGGCTGGCTCTGGACGTGGCAAGCGGCCAGACCGCGGCGGACCTGTTCGTGGTTTCGAGGCGGGGGGCGCACACGGTGCTGGACCGGCGCATCGTCCAGAAAGGGGCGCGAATCCAGGCGGCCCCCGGGGGCGGGCTCACCTTGGAACAAGCGGACCCCTCCGAGGCCTCACTCCCCAGCCTCCACACGGAGGATCTCCAGATCCTGGCCGAATGGGCCGTCCTGCTGGAGGACCACTTCAAGGCACCCCAGGATGTGGAATGGCTCCTCGACGAGTCGGGGGACCTCTGGATACTGCAAACCCGGGATCTCTCCACCGCCGACCCAAGGCGGCGGCAGCGGGCTAAGCCGCGCGGGGAACCGATCGTATCGGGCGGGCAGACGGTTTACCCGGGCCGCGTCTCCGGGCCGGCCTTCATCGTAGAGGACCCGCAGGACCTCGGCCGGACCCCCAACGGTGCGCTGCTGGTCATGCGCCGGCCGTCGCCGGAAATCGTGGAGGCCTTCCCGCGCATCGTGGGACTCGTGGCGGAGGGCGGGAACATCACGGGCCACGGCGCCGCCCTGCTGAGGGAGTTCAAGATCCCCTCGGTGTTTCAGATGAAGGGCCTGCTCGAAAGGACCTCGGTGGGTGCCCCGCTGAGCTTGGACGCCATCCAGCCAAGGTTGTTCGAGGGCCTCCTCTGGGCAGGAGGGCAGGCGGATGCGACCCTCCCGACGAGGCACCTCCCCAGGGCCACGAATCCCATCCAGCGCCGCCTCCTAAAACTCAACCTCGTGGACCCCTCCTCCGTTGGTTTCCGGCCTTCGGGGTGCCGGTCCGCCCACGATGTCCTCCGGTACTGCCACGAGAAGGCCATAGAGGCAATGTTCGCCGTCAGCGACCTGGAGCTGGAGCGCGGCGCGAGGTCATCCAGGAGGCTGATCGCCCCCATTCCCGTGAATCTCCACGTTCTCGATTTGGGGGGAGGGCTCTCCGCGGCCGACGCAGGCGCCAGCGACATCACGCCCGAGCAGATCACCTCCGTGCCCTTCCGTGCCCTCTGGATGGGAGTGAGCCATCCCGACGTCCGATGGAACCGGGACATGGGGGCGAGCCTTCGAGGGATCGCCTCCGTCATGGCCAGTTCCCTGTCTTCCCACTCGCCGCAGCGAGCCCTGGGAGAGAGGAGCTACCTGTTGGTGGCGGAGGACTACATGAACCTCAACGCGAGGCTCGCCTACCATTACTCCCTCGTTGACGCCTGCGTTTCTGATTCGGCAAACAAGAACTACATCTCCTTCCGCTTCGCCGGAGGCGGGGCAAGCCGGGAGAGGCGCGCCCTCAGGGCGTGCTTCATTGAAGCGTGCCTGGCGCACTACGGGTTCACGGTCGAGCGGCGAGGGGACATTGTCAACGCGTGGTTCAAGAAGGGTGAGGCCGGGGAAACGGGGGCCAAGCTCGACATCCTGGGGCGTCTCCTGGCCTCCTCCGGCCAGTTGGACATGTACATGGGTGGAGAACACGCCATGAGGTGGTACGTTCAGCAGTTCGTGGCGGGAAACTACGCCTTTCGGACCGAGGAGACGGGAGAGGCTCCGCCCGCCGGCTAGATTTCGAACCGGACGTGTGGTCCGGCGGAGGGGAAGGCACTATCATCTGAGAACGGGGAGAGGTCGGGGCGCGCCAGGGGAGCCTCAGGCCATATGCCGCTTCCTGTTCGCGGACTGGCAAAGCGGCATCGGGGGGAGACTATGCCCATCATCTTTGTCTGCGGGGTTCCGTTCGGAGGCGGGGAGAGGCTCGCCAAGAATCTGGCTCAGAAGCTGGGCTACGCCTACCTGAGCAGGGAAGACGTGGTCGCCAAGGCCAACGAGTGCGGCATCCCGGTCGGGAAGCTCGAAGTGGCCATGATCAAGCGGCCCGTGGTCCAGGAGCGCATGGCCAAGCTCAAGGATCGCTACCTCGCCGTGGCCACGGCGACCATCTGCGAAAAGGCGGCGCAAGGGGGACTGGTCTACTACGGCCGTGCGGGGCATTACCTCCTGCCGGGCGTATCCCACGTCCTCCGGGTCCGCCTCATCCCCGAGCACGCCGGACGCGTGGAAGCCGTGAAAGAGCGGATAAAGCTTTCCAGGGAGAAGGCGGAAGCCTTCCTCAAGAACGTGGATGATGACATCCGGTCATGGGTCCGCTTCGTGCACGGCGTGGACATGGACGACCCCAGCCGCTACGACTTCGTGGTCAACCTCGAGAACGTGAGCCTTGACAATGTCGCCACGGCCCTCTGCGGCATCGCCGATCTCCCTGACTTCAGGCCGACGCCCGCAAGCCTGCGCGCCATGGAAGACCGCCTGCTCCAGGCGCGCGTCCGGATCAAGTTGGCGCTGGACGAGAGAACTTCGGACGCCGACATCACGGTCCGGTCCACGGAGGGGGTCGTCACCATCACGTACATGCCCCGCCAGGCGGGGCTGGCCCACCTCATCCCCCAGGTGCTCGGCGACGTCCCGGGATGCCGGGAGATCCGTTGCACCATGGCCAGCACAAACATCCTGTGGGTGCAGGAAGCGTTCAGGGCCGACTCGGAGACTTTCCGCCAGGTGAACGAGCTGGCGAGGCGCTGGGGGGCGGCCGTGGAACTCCTCCTTTACAAGCCGGGGGGAGAAGAGACGGAGGCCATGCCCTTGGGGTTGGCCCCCTCGGTTGTCGCCCGCGCGGGAAACGGCGGCGTTGAGGACGACGTCCCGGCCACGCCGCCTTCCCCGGCGGACTCCTCCTTCCAGGAGACCATGGAGGCCCTGGTCCAGGAGGGCCGATGCGGAGGAGGGCAGAGGGTATCGGGGGGCCGCGAGCGGATCGGAGACGCCGTGAACCCGTCGGTGGCCTTCAGCATGGTCGTGGTGGGAGACCTCTTTCTGGAGAAACCGCCGGCTGCCCGAACGCGCCTCACGAGGGAACTCACCATGTTCCTGGCGGAAAGGATGAAGGCCCCCGTCATCCAGACCGGCGACCTCGCCGCCCGCCTCCACCTGGGCGCCAGGGAGGGGCTGAAGGCGGTGGCCGCCACCGTTCTGGTGATTGGGATTTACGTAGCCGTGTTCTTGAACCAACCCTTCCTGCTGGATCTCCTGGGAGGGAAGGTCCACGAAGGCGCGCCCTGGCTCTCGGCGCTGGCGGTGGCTCTTCTCGCACCGATCATAGCGCTCTTATACGGGACGGTTCTCGCCTCGGCGATGAAATGGTTGAAGATGGATTGACGACGGGGGGAGAGAGCGGATGACGCACGCATTGAGCGGCCTTTTCATCGACCTCACGTGGGGCAACGGCCTGGCCCTGGTTCTCCTTGGCCTCATCGGGGGCATCCTCAGCGGCTTCACGGGAAGCGGGGCCGCCTTCATCATGACCCCCGGAATGATGAACCTCAAGGTCCCCGGCGTCATGGCCGTGGGGAGCAACATGGCCCACCGCTTCGGGAACAACATGATGGGGGCCAGGCGCCACGCGGGGCTCGGCAACGTGGACAAGCGGCTCGCGGCCATCCTTCTCGTGACGGCCATCGCGGGTGTCCAACTCGCCGTGTGGATCAACAGCAAGCTGTTCCATTCCGCCGCCGGCGGAGAATCCCACGCCGAAGGCGCGGGAGGCGGAGCCATTTCCAATCTCTACATCAGCCTCGTGTTCATCGGCGTCCTCTCCGTGGTGGGGGCCTTCATGCTGCGGGATGCCCTCCGGTCGAGGGATTCCAAGGAAGGATCCGGCCCCTCCATGGTGCTGGCGAACCT
>JAKAJA010000102.1 GCA_021814085.1 Acidobacteriota bacterium
AACGAAGCAGATGGCCCCCAACCCCTTGCGCCCGAATGGGTTGCCGCGGCACGGCCCCGCCTGCTGTGTTGTCGCTCCTAGGCGATGTGCAGAGACATCGACGGCGTCGCGACGCCTTGCATCCGGAGCCGTGGCGCTGGCAACGCGGCCTACGGGAGCTTTTCGGCAGCCTGCTAGCAGGCTGGCGGAGGTTTTCTAGGCCCGGGCGTAGGCCGAGATGATGCTCCGGGTCTGCTGATCGAGGGCGCTGAAGGCGAAGCCATACCCGCCCGGGACCTCACGCACGACCCTCGCGTTCACGCGGATGACGTGGGGGACCTTCTGCATGACCACGGCGAAGCCCAGCTGGACCATGGCCCCAACGGGCAGGCGGTCGGAGACCACGACCTGAGCTCCAAACACGGACACGTCGCTGATGCGCCCCTCGAACTTGACCCCGCCCTTGGACACCACGCACGGTCCCTTGAGCCCCTTACGCGTGGCCTTGCGCAGGATGGGCTTGACGTACCGGGCCAGAGCCTCCTCGAGGTCTTTCTCCAGGGGGGGCTTCCTGAAAAACCGCGTGGCCCCGGCCGCCCGCGCGTCCTCGGACCGGTCCGCCTCCGAGAACACGAAGATGGGCAGGAGCATGAATCCGTTGAACCGCCTCAGGGTTCTGATGGCCAGGAAGGGCTGATAGCCCGACTGGTCGGCATCGAGGATGAGGAGGTCCGGCGGGTCCAACAGGACCAGCCGGTCCACGAGGGACTCCTCGGGCTGTACCAGCTCGACCCGAATGTCCGCGCGGGACAGTATCCCCGTGCCAACACCGCAGCGCTTGGCGTCCTGCAAGCTGCCCGACGTCACCGCTACCACACGCATGCATCCCTCCCCAGGCCCGCAGGCAAACTGATCCAGACTCCGACCTTATTACAGCATCGCCCTCAATATAATTCCCTTTGACCCGCGAGAAAAGGTGGTCGTTGCGGCGCTCCGCCGATGGTCGCGGTGCGGTCAGGCCCACTCCTGCAGGGGGCGTACCGCCAGGCGCCCCGCCTGGAGGGCGCGGATGCCCTCGAGCGCGGCCCTTGCCCCCTCCACCGTGGTGATGCAGGGCACGCCCAGGGCGATGGCGTGGCAGCGGATGTTGGTCTCGTCCCGCTGGCTCTTGCGGCCCATGGGGGTGTTGATGACGAGCCGGAGGGTCCCGGCCCTCAGGAGGTCGGCCGCGTCGGGCTTGCCCTCCCCCACCTTGTTCACGGCACCCACGGGCACTCCCTGCCCCTCCAGGTAAGCCCGGGTTCCCCGCGTGGCCACGAGGGCGAACCCCAGATCGGCCAGCCCCCGGGCGACGGGCAGGAGGGCCTCCTTGTCCGCGTCGCGGACGCTGAGGAAAACGGCTCCGCCACGGGGCAACGGAACCCCCGCTCCGGCCAGCGCCTTGGCAAAGGCCGCCCCGAAGGCGGGAGCCACCCCCATGACCTCGCCCGTGGATTTCATCTCGGGGCCGAGGATGGGATCCTCCCCGAGGAGGCGCGCGAAGGGGAAGACGCTGGCCTTGACGAAGACCATGTCCGACGAGCACGTATCGGCCAGCGCCGCGATCTCGGGCATCTGCGCGATCATCCGCCCGGCCATGATGCGAGCCGCAAGGCGGGCGAAGGGGATCTTCCTCGCCTTTGAGAGGAAGGGCACGGTCCGGGAGACCCTCGGGTTGACCTCGAGGACGAAGAGCCCCTCCCGGTTCCAGGCGAACTGGAGGTTGAGCATGCCCACCACCCCCAGCTCCAGGGCCACCCTCCGGGTGAGCTCCGCCACGCCCCGGAGCACCTCCTCCGGGAGGGTCTGGGGCGGGAAGACCTGGGAGGAATCGCCGGAGTGGATGCCCGCCTTCTCGATGTGCTCCAGGACTCCGGCGAGGACCACGTCCGTCCCATCGCAGAGGGCATCCACGTCGATCTCCACCGCGTCCTGAAGGAAGGCATCCAGGAGGAGGGGGTGGTCCTCGCTGACCTCCACGGCCTGGGCGAGATACTGGTCCAGGTGGAACTCTTCCGTGAGGAGGGCCATGCCCTGCCCTCCCAGGACGTAGGAGGGGCGGACCATGAGGGGGAACCCCAGCTCCCGGGCCCGGGCGTGGGCCTCCTCCAGAGTGCGCGCCGTGGCCCCCGGCGGGGCTTTGAGCCCGAGCTTTTCACAAAGGGCCTGGAATTCCTCGCGGTCCTCCGCCCGGTGGATGGCCCGCGGCGACGTTCCCCAAAGGGGGTAGCCGAGGGCCTCGAGATCCCTGGCGAGCTTGAGGGGCGTCTGACCGCCGAAAGTGAGGACCACGCCGTCGGCCTGTTCCCGATCGAGGATGGCCTTCACGTCCTCCAGGGTGACGGGCTCGAAGTAGAGGCGGCCGGCGGTGTCATAGTCCGTGGAGACCGTCTCGGGGTTGCAGTTGACCAGGATGGTCTCGTGCCCCTCGTCCCTCAGGCCGAAGACCGCCTGGCAGCAGCAGTAGTCGAACTCGATCCCCTGGCCCACCCGGTTCGGCCCGCTTCCCACCACGACCACCTTCTTGCCCCCCATCGGCGCACCCTCGGACTGGCCCGAATAGGAGCTGTAGAAGTAGGGCGTCTTGGCCTCGAACTCGGCGGCGCACGTGTCCACCCCCAGGTATGCGGGCTTGAGCCCGAGCGCCTCGCGGCGCGTCCGGACTTCCGCCTCGGGTACACCCCACATCTTGCACAGCCAGCGGTCCGCGAAACCCTCCACCTTGGCCCGCGACAGCAAATCCGCCGGACAGGTCTCCGCATCGAAGAAACGGAGCCGGTTCTCGGTGGCAACCACCTCGGCTATCTGCTCGAGAAACCAGGGGTCCATCCCTGAAAGCTCGTGGACCTCCTCCACCCCGAGGCCGTGCTGGAACGCCAGGGCGGTGTAGAAGAGGCGTTCCCAGTTGGGGATGGCGAGCCGCCGCCTGAGGGTCTCCGCGTCGGGAACGGGAGGCACCCCGTCGAGGAGGCCGTAGCGCCCGATCTCGAGGGACCGCAGGGCCTTCTGGAGGGACTCCTTGAAGGTCCGGCCGATGGCCATGACCTCGCCAATGGACTTCATGTGGGTGGACAGGGTCGGGTCCGTCTCCCGGAACTTGTCGAAGGACCAGCGGGGAATCTTCACCACCACGTAGTCGAGGGCCGGCTCGAAGGCCGCGGGGGTGGTCTGGGTGATCCGGTTGGGCAGCTGGTCGAGGGTGTAGCCCAGGGCGAGCTGCGTGGCCACGCGGGCGATGGGATAGCCCGTGGCCTTGCTCGCGAGAGCCGAGGAGCGGGAGACCCTGGGGTTCATCTCGATGACCACCATGCGTCCCGTCTGCGGGTGGAGGGCGAACTGGATGTTGCTTCCCCCCGTGTCCACCCCCACGGCCCGGATGACCCGCTTGGCCCAGTCGCGCATCCACTGGAACTCTTTGTCCGAGAGGGTCTGGGCGGGAGCGACCGTGACCGAGTCCCCGGTGTGGACCCCCATGGGGTCGAGGTTCTCGATGGAGCAGATGATCACCACGTTGTCGGCGCGGTCCCGCATGACCTCGAGCTCGAACTCCTTCCAGCCGATGAGGGACTCCTCCACCAGGACGCTGTGGACCGGGCTCAGCCCCAGGCCGTAGGAGAGGATCTCCCGGAACTCCTTCTCGTCCCGCGCGATGCCGCCCCCCGCTCCGCCCAGGGTGAAGGAAGGGCGCAGGATGGCGGGGAACCCCACTTCGCCGAGCCGGGCCAGACCTTCCTCCAGCGAACGCGCCACGAAGGAGCGGGAAGTCTCCATGCCGTGCCTGGCGAGGATGGTCTTGAAGGCCTCCCTGTCTTCGGCGGCGCGGATGGCCTGCGGGCTCGCGCCGATGAGGCGCACGCCGAAGCGATCCAGGGCGCCGCTTTGGTGGAGGAGCATGGCGGCGTTGAGGGCCGTCTGGCCGCCCACCGTGGGGAGGATCGCCTCGGGATGCTCTTTCTCCAGGATGGCCTCGAGGGCCCAGGGCTCGATGGGCTCGAGGTACGTGGCATCGGCCAGATCCGGGTCCGTCATGATGGTAGCCGGGTTGTTGTTCACGAGGATGGTTCGGATGCCCTCCTCCCGGAGGGCCTTGAGGGCCTGCACGCCGGAGTAGTCGAATTCGCAGGCCTGGCCGATGACGATGGGTCCGGAGCCGATGACGAGGACCGACTCGGGCATTTTGGGTTTGGTCACGGCCACCTCCGGGAGGGCACGGGTTCCGGTTCCGAAGTACCGTAGCAGGACGGGCCCAGGGTGGCAAGGGGCGCGCGGGAATCCTTTCGATAGCGCGGCTCCGGCTAGGGGGCGGCCTGCCCCTGGACGAGGGCGGCCAGGGCCTCGACCACGTCCGGTTGGTAGAGACGCCCCGAACCGCGCATTAGCTCACCGAGCATCTCCGCGGGCTGCTTGGGGACCTTGTACCGGCGGTTGGGAGTGGTGGCCGCCTCATAAGCATCGCAGACCGCCACGATGCTCGCCATGCGGTCCGGTGGCCGATGGTTGGGATACCCCGATCCGTCCAGGGTTTCGTGATGCTGGAGCACGACCTGCCCCACCTCGCCCATCCCCATCTCCTCCAAGATGCCCGCGCCGTAAGCTGAATGATCCCGAAGGAGGTCCCACTCCTTGGGCGTGATGGGGGCGATCTTGTTCAGCAGGGACCAGGGAAGGCGGAGCTTGCCGATGTCGTGGAGGAGGCCCGCTTTGGAGAGGATGTCCAGGTCCAGATCCCACCCGCGGCTCTCCTTAAGCAACTTGCCGAGGCGGAGGGCCCGCCGGCCCACGTTCCGGGAGTGCGAACTCCCCGTGTACCAGTCCTTGTCCTCCAGGAGGAGGGACAGGTCCTCCACGAGCAGGCCGGTCGAGGCGATGTCATGGACTTCGTGCAATCCCCGAAGGACGGCTATGGCCTGCTCGAGAACGAATTGCTCTTCGGAAGGATAGGTGTGGGTGGTACCGGTCTTGAGGGCCCAGCGGATCCACCGGTAGGCCTCGCCCCATTCGCTCTCCAGCTCCGCGGCGTAGGACAGGAGGCGGCCGCGCATAGCCGAGAGGGACAAGGCGTAGGGCCCCTGGTGGGACCCCGCCTCGAGCTCGGCCGTGAGGAGGGCCCTTGCCTCCGGGATCCGCCCTTCCAAGATGAGGAGCTCCCCCAGGTTCGTCTCGTGGAGCTGTCGGTACTCCTCGCTGAAGGGCATGCGGAGGAGCCGCTCGTAGAATTCCCGGGCACGCTTCACGACCCGGACGCGCTCGGCGCCGGTCTCCACGTGGCCCCGGTGCAGGTAGCAATCGAAGAGGTTGATGAGCTCCTGGGCGAGAAAATCCTGCCGTGAGGGGCCGGGGAGGCGGGTGAAGGCATCCTCGCCGAGCCGCTCCGCCATCCCGAGGGCCTCGGTGTAGGCCGCCTCCGCGGCCGCGAAGTCCCCCCGGCAGACGTGGACGGTCCCCTCCGTGTTGAGGAGGTTGGCAAGGGCGGCGGATGGATCGCCATCTGCTACCTCGCGTGCCTCCCGGCAAACGGATAGGGCCTCCTCGAACCGGTAGAAGTTCCGGGCGGAGGCCGCCACGGCGGTGCTCGATCTGTAGAAGCGCTCCCTGTCGCCGGTCTCCAGAAGGCTGCCGCGCCACAGGTCCGCGAGAATGTACCGGGTCACGTCGTCGCCCTTGGCGAAGAGCCGGCGCCAGAGGGGACCCAGGAGGTCGTCCCACTCCATCACGGGGGGACGAGCCGAGGGGTGCAGAACGGCGACCAGGGACAGGACATCTTGGGTGCGGGCGACCTGTTCCGCGTGGGCGGCCAGTTCCTCCGGAGATGCTTCCGGAAGTGCAGGGCGGGTCTCGATGTCACGCGAGAAGGCGGCGAGGGTCTCGAACTCCTCCTGCCATCGTCGGGTCGACATGGTCCACCCCTGCCTGAGTCAATGTAGGCCGTAGGGCCCCCCGTGTGCAACGTTGGGGCCCATGACATCCGGCGGCCGGGTTTCTGATAGAATGAAGGGCCGGAGGGAGGACTCCATGCGAGATACGGAACGGCTCGGGGCCGTGGAGGCCATCCTCTTCGTGTCCTCCGGCCCCGTCACGGCCCAACAGGTGGCCGATGCCCTCGAGGGTGAGCTCACACCAGCCGAGGCCTCGACCCTGCTCGAAGGGCTCCAGACCAGATATGAGGGCGATTCCACGGGACTCCGCGTGGAGCGCGTGGCCGAGGGCTTCCGGCTGGTCACGCGGGCCTCCCACGCCCCCTTCGTCAGGAACTTTCTCAAGGCGCAGAACCTGCGCAAGCTCACCCCCGCCTCCGTGGAGACCCTCGCCATCGTGGCCTACAAACAGCCCATCACCACGGCGGAAGTGAGCGCCATCCGCGGCACAGAATCGGGGACGGTCCTCAAGGGCCTCCTGGACAAGAAGCTCATCCGGATCTCGGGCCGAAAGAACGTGGTGGGCAAGCCCCTCCTCTACGGCACCACCAAAGAGTTCCTCGTCCACTTCGGCCTGAACTCCCTGGAGGACCTGCCTTCCTTCCGAGAGATCGAAGAGGTCTTCCGGGAGGGCGTGCGGCAGGAGAGCCTCTTCAAGGACACGGAGACCGCGCGGCAAGATTCTCCAGATGAACACCCGGCCGACGGAGAGACCGCTGGCGAGGCGCCCGAGGTGGAGACCCCGACGGGACAGGAGCCTTCCCCCCCGGGGGAAGAGGAGGAGAACCATGTCCAGTGATGCCGTCGGTTCCATTCGGATCAACCATTTCCTCGCCCGCTCCGGCATCGCATCGCGCCGGGGGGCCGAAGCGCTGGTCCTGGAAGGCCGGGTAACC
>JAKAJA010000103.1 GCA_021814085.1 Acidobacteriota bacterium
CACGGCCAGGAGGCCCGCCTTGAGGTTGCGCGTGTCCTGCATGGTCTCCAGAAGGAGGAGGTCCGAGCCCCCTTCCAGGAGACCGATAGCTTGAACGCGGTAGTGTTCCACCATCTCCTCGAAGGTGGCCCCGCCCGTGACCGATATGGCTTTCGTCGTGGGCCCCATGGAGCCTGCCACGAACCTCGGCCGGTCCGGCGTGGACCATGCGGAGCAGGCCTCCCTTGCGATCCTTGCGGCCCTCCTGTTGATCTCGACGGTCTTCCCGGCGAGGCCGTATTCGGCGAGGACGAGGGGCGTGCCGCCGAAGGTGTCGGTCTCGACGACGTGGGCTCCCGCCTCGAGGTAGGCATCGTGAACGGCGCGAACCACGTCGGGTCGGAACAGGACAAGGGCCTCGTTGCACCCCTCCAGGTCGGGGCCGCCGAAGTCCTCGGCCGTGAGGCCCCGGGTCTGGAGGAAGACGCCCGTGCTCCCGTCCAGGACCGCGATGCGCTCCTGGAGAAGTTCGATCAGCTGTTCAGCCCGCTCGTTCATGCGGCCACTCCGTCACGGCAAACCATGGCGGGATGAGAAACGGTCCGAGCCACGGTCATCTTTCCTATTCTATCTCAGGTATGGACGTATCCTCCGGAAGCGCCTAATATTTATGCGGAAGAGCGCGGCAATGGGAGAGAAGGCGTTTTGGCGGGGCTTCTTCTGGAGGATGGGCAGATCCGGTTTCCTCGCCGGGCTCATCGTATCGCTGGCCTGCGCGGAAGGGCCGCGGCCCGCGCAGGACCTGTCGCCCCAGGAGACGGCCGCCCTCGCCGGGGTGCAGCGGGCCCGGGTGACGGGGAAGAACTCGATCATGCGCGCTGAGGTTCAACGGCGCCTGAACAGGGACGGGCAGGTCGCGGTGGCCGACCCGTCGGAAGCAGAGGCCCCGGAGCTGCGCATCCAGGCAAGCTGTGGGAGCGACTACGACCTCTTTCGGGAACCTCCCGCCATCAATGCCCCAAGCAGCGGCGAGGGGATCTATGCGGACCACGGGCGGTACGATCGGAAACCCGTGAGCGAGCCGGCCTGCGAAGGTGGCCTGACCCTCTACGTGGACGGAAAGGCCATCTGGCACGGGTCGGCGAAGGCGGCCTTCATGAGCAAGGGGGACGTCCTGTCCCTGGCGGACCTCCTGACCGACCGATTTCTCAAGGCGAGAACCGCGGCCAGGAGAGAGGGGGCTCCGCCTTCGAGACGAAGGGCGCCCCAGACTCCCAAAGACTAGGGAAGCAAGGGCCTATCCGTAAATAGGGCACGGTCGCGCGCGTGGCGCCGGGCGAGCAGGACAAGGCGGCCGACCGACGACAGGGTGGTGCCCTTTCTAGGGAGGCCAACGCGGTCATGCGAAGCCCGCCGCCCGCGCCCGAAGGGACGGGGCTGGCTGGGCGCCTGGCTTTGTCAGCTCGCTCATCCGATGGCACCGCATCGGCCTTCGCTCGCTTCCTCGCCAGAGGCTCTGGCCACGGGAAGGCTCTCGGCGCGTTGCTCCCTGGGCCGGAGCAGGTTCGAGAAGGCTCGAGGCAGGCGTGCTGGGAGGCACGTAGCCGAGGGCCGACAAGGAAGATGCCCGGCCCAGGGGCAACCCGGAGGGACGCCGCGGCCTGGGCGCACGGCCATGTCGCGGCTCGTCGCTGATGCCCCCCGCATCATCCTCCTCGCCGCTCCTTGCCTTGCCTCCCAGGGCGCAGGCGTCGCGCCAGAGATCTTCCCGCGGTCAGAGCCTTTCATCCCGGCCAGCCTCCGTCGCGGCCATATCCTATTTTACGGATAGGCCCTTAATGAACGTGCCGTCCTTGAGCTCGCGGAAGGCCTGCCGCAGCTCCTCCTCGGTGTTCATGACGATGGGGCCGTGCCAGGCGACGGGCTCCTTGAGGGGCATGCCGGAGACGAGGAGGAAGCGGACGCCTTCCTCCCCGGCGCGGACGACGATCTCGTCGCCGGTGTCGAAGAGGATGAGGGACCGGTTGCCGGCGGTGTCGTAGGTGGTGCCGCCGCCCACCTGCTCGGTGAGGACGGGGCGGGGCGCGGAGGCGTCCCTGAAGCTGCCCGAGCCTGCGAACACGTAGGCGAAGGCGTGGCGCTCCCTCTCGATGGGGATGCGGCGCAGGACGCCGGGGGGAACGGAGAGGTCGACGTAGCGCGGGTCGGCGGCGACGCCCTCGACGGGGCCTCTGGTGCCCCAGAACTCCCCGCAGATGACGCGTGCGCGGGTGCCGTCGTCCTCCACGACCTCGGGGATCTGGGCGGCGGCCACGTCCTGGTATCTGGGGGCGGTCATCTTGAGGGAGGCGGGGAGGTTGGCCCAGAGCTGGAATCCGTGCATGCGCCCCTGGGGGTCGCCCGTGGGCATCTCCTGGTGGAGGATGCCGCGGCCGGCGGTCATCCACTGCACGTCACCGGCGCCGAGGTTGCCCTTGTTGCCCAGGCTGTCGCCGTGGGCCACGGTGCCCGCGAGGACGTAGGTGATGGTCTCGATGCCGCGGTGCGGGTGCCACGGGAAGCCGGCGATATAGTCGCTGGGGCTATCGCCGCGGAAGTCGTCGAGGAGGAGGAAGGGGTCCACCTCCTGTGTGTTGCCGAAGCCGAAGGCACGCCGCAGCCGGACGCCGGCGCCCTCGATGGTGGGCTGGGACTGGGTGATGCGCTGGATGGGTCGGATGGACATGGTCGGTTCCTTTCTTAGCCGGGAGCGGGGAGCGGGGAGTCGAAGGGCCGGGAGCAGGGAGCGGGGAGCGGGGAGCGGGAAACAATCTCCTCTTGAACATCGAGATTGCCACGTCGGCCTACGGCCTCCTCGCAATGACAGTTCGCGTGAGCGGTGAGCAGGGGATCAAATAACTCAGCAAGTTCCTTGCTCCGGCCGCTCACGCTTCACTCCTCACTCCCGAGGCCTAACGCCTCACGCGTTACTTCGCGAGGCCGATCTGCTGCATGAAGGTGAGGTTGTCCCAGAACAGGTACTCCTCGTCCATCACGCCCTTGGTCCAGTGCCCCACGGTGCACATGTTGATCTTGAAGGGCTTGTTCGTGGGCTGGATGAACGTGCCGTCACCCTTGGGCATGGGTTTGCTGAAGGTGCCCTCCATGACGCCGATGACCGCCGTCCATTCGCCCTGGCCGAGCTTCACGGTGTGGACCTTGATGCGTGTGTCGGGAGCGTAGACGAACATGGCCTTGAGGTCCTCGATGTGCTTCTCGATGCCCTTCGTGAAGTGGCCGTCGGGCCAGTGCACGATCACGTCCTTGGAGTGGCTTTCGTGGAGGCGCGTCCACTGCTGCTGCGTGAAGACCACGTAGTCGAGCTCGTCGAAGGTGGCGAGGTGCTGGGCCACGAGCTTCTCGGCGGCCTGGTAGTGTTCGAGCTTCTGCTTGTCGGTCTCGGGGGCCTTGGGCTTGGCCGGCTCGGCGGCCATGACCATGGCGGAGCCCGCAAAGAAAACGACCGTTGCCGCGGCGGACAGGGTTTTCAGGATCACGTTCTTGCTGGCATTCATTGTCTTTCTCCTAAGTTCTGAGTCACGTGCATTTCGGGAGCGGGGGCCGAGGAACCGGGAGCGGGGAGCGGGAAGCCGATGGATGAAGACCCTACCCCATGCTCCGTGCCCCTTCCAAATTCCAACTCGCGCCTTCCGCCTTTATTGCAAAAGCTTCTCCATGGCCTGTCGCACCTGGTCGAGCATGCCCTTGCGGGTGGCGTCGTCGGCCATGGGCACTCCTCCGAGGAACGCGTGGTGGGCCACCTCGATCCCGCAGAACTGCCAGATGCCCATGTCGCTGGTCTTGTGCATGGCGGGCAGCATGCCGCTCTGCTCGTAGTACGTGTTGGGGGTGCCCATGGCGTTGAAGATGACGGCCTTCTTACCCTTGAGGAGGCCGATGGGGCCGGTCTCGCCATAGCTGAAGGCGAAGCCGTTGCTGTAGACCCGGTCGATGTAGCCTTTGACCATGGCCGGCAGGCCCGTCCACCAGACGGGGTAGACGAAGGTCATGAGGTCGGCCCAGGCCACGTGCATTTGCTCCTGTGCGATGTCGGCGGGGACGTTCCCCGACTGGAAGCCCACGAAGTCAGAGCCCTTAAGGACGGGATCGAAGCCGAGGGCGTAGAGATCCCGCACGGCGGTTTCGTGGCCCTTGGCGAGGGAGACCTCGGCCACGGTCTCCTTGATGGCGTGGGAGAAGCTCTTGGGGTTCGGGTGGCTGTAGATGATGAGGTGGTTCATGGGGTGGACCTCCTTCGAAGGGTCATATGAATGATCGGGAGCGGGGAGCGGGGGCAATTCGGGGACAGGGGACAAGGGACAAGGGACAGGGTGAGGACGGCGGTTTCGGCCATCTGCCCTCACGCCTCGCGCCCACTCTGTCACTGCGAGGAGCGGAGCGACGAAGCAGTCTCGGTTTATACATCGGGATTGCCGCGTCGGCCTTTGGCCTCCTCGCAATGACAGCACCCACGATCGTCCTCTTTCGGCTCTCGCGTCTCACGTCTCGCGTCTCGCATTTTGCGTCTTGCGTCTTCCTCCTCACTCCTGACTCCTGCCTCCTGACGCCTTACTTCTTTTCCGGCGCTTGCTTGACGGCCTCGAGGTCGATGGAGACGTCCACGTCGTCGCCGATCATGGTGCCGCCCTGGTCGAGGATCTTGTTCCACACGACGCCGTAGTCCTTCCGGTTGAGGGTCATCTGGATGGAGAACCCGGCGCGCTCGTTGCCCCAGGGGTCCTTCATCATGCCCCCGAAGGTCACGGGGACCACGATCTCCTTGGTGACGCCGTGCATGGTGAAGTTCCCAGTCACGTCGTACTTGTCACCGCCCTTGGGGGTGATCTTCGTGCTCTTGAAGGTGATCTCGGGGAACTTGGCCGTGTCGAAGAAATCGGGAGAGTTGAGGTGCTTGTCGCGCTGGGGGTTCTCCGTGTTGATGGAGGCGGCCTTGATCGTTAGGGAGACGGCGGCTCCGGCGGGGTCTTTCGGGTCGCCCGTGATGGTGGCGGAGAAGTCCTTGAAGTTCCCCGAGACCTTGGACACGAGGTGGCGGATCTTGAAGGCCACGGAGGAGTGGACGGGGTCCACGTTGTAGGTGGCCCCCGCGGCAGGGGCGGCGGTGTCGGCGGCCACGGCGGCGAGGGAAACGAGGGCCAGTGCGGCGAAGGCGACACCGAGGCGGCGGGTGAGGGATGGGGTCATGGTTCTCTCCTTGGTCTGTGTGGCGCGGGCCGTTCCGTACGGCCCCGCTTTTCGATTCGGCTCGGGCACCATTGCCGGAGCTGTTTTCTCGTGGGATGGATAGGGGGTGGTTGGCCGGAAAGCCGATTGCGTGCTCATGGGCGCAGCGTCCTCTCTTGGCCGACAGCGGGGCCGTCCTTCAGTTCGTCCTGCCGGACGGCTTCGACCTCGATCTCGATGTCCACCTCATATCCGACCAGGGCGCCGCCCGCATCGAGGAACTGGTTCCACTCGAGGCCGAAATCCCGGCGGTCGAGGCTGGCCTTGGCTCGGAATCCGGCGCGCTCGTGGCCCCAGGGGTCCCTCGTCCGCCCCGTGAACTCCACATCGAGGGGCACACCACGGGTCACGCCGTGAAGCGTGAGCTCGCCAAGAAGCCTCGCGCGATCCGCACCCAGGACCTCAACCCCCGTGCCCTTAAAGATGACCTCTGGGTACCTGGCCACGTCGAGGAAGTCGGCCGACTTGAGATGCACGTCGCGGTCGAAAACACCCGTCTCGAGGCTCGAGGCATCGATGTAGACGTCCACCGTGGTGCGGCTGAGGTCGTCGCTGTCGGCCAATATGGTCCCGCTCCACCGGGAAAACACCCCGCGGACCCGGGCCAGCATCATGTGGCGCGCCGAGAGGTGGATCCCCGAGTGCCCGCTGTCGATTTCCCATCGTTCGAGTGCCATCGGTGCTTCTCCTTCACTCGCAACCCCGTGGCTGCGAGAACCGGATAGAGCAACGGCTATGCCAAGAGCGATACGAAGGTTTTTCAATGGGTTACAACACTTGAATCTCACCGACTCTCTCATTATGATATGGATGAATCTCATATTGAGAGGAGGGGGCCATGCGAGCCACCGACCTGGACCTGAGGGAGCTCCTCCATTTCGACCCCAAGGGGGGCGTTATCCGTTTCGGGGGCCAGCGGGCCCTCATCCTCGATGCCGTGGCCCTGGGCATCCTCCGCAAGGAGCTCATCGAGACCCTGGGCCTGCGAGGCGCCCGCGGTGTCCTGACCCGGTTCGGCTACGCCCACGGCTGGCGCACGGCGGAGGGCATGCGGCAGGCTTTTCCCTGGGATGACGAGGAGGAGTGGCAGCAGGCCGGCGGGCGGCTCCACATGCTCCACGGGATGGTCACCGTGGAGGCCTGCGCGGAAGAGGGCTCGGACGGCGACCACCTGGCCGACGCTGTCTGGCACGACTCCTACGAGGCGGAGCAACACCTCCTGCACCTCGGGCAGGCGGAGGAGGCCGTGTGCTGGACCCTGTGCGGCTTCGCGAGCGGCTACCTCTCCTGCTGTCACGGCCACGAGATCTACTGCCTGGAGGACAGGTGCCGCGGCAAGGGCGACGCCGTGTGCCACCTGGTGGGCCGCCGGCGGGAGGACTGGGGTGACGCCATCGCGGAGCACCTCCCCTACTACGAGACGG
>JAKAJA010000104.1 GCA_021814085.1 Acidobacteriota bacterium
CCGCATGAGCGCAAACGCCAAGTCCATCCTGGGAGTCCTGACCCTCGCCGCGGCCAAGGATACTGCCGTGGTCGTGGAGGTGGATGGCCCGGACGAGACCGCGGCCATGGAGAAGATCGCAGCCCTCATCGCGGGCAAGTTCGGGGAAGAGTGATGCGGCTCAAGGGCATTCCCGTCTCCCCCGGCATCTCCGTGGGGAACGCCCAGATCGTCCTCGTGCAGGAAACGCCCGTCATCCGCCTTTCCATCCCCGAGGAGAGCCTGGAGGCCGAGGTGGCCCGCATGCGCGCCGCCCTCGAGGCCACGATCCGCGACGTGGAAGCCCTCAAGGAGCAGGCCCGGGGCAAGCTCAGCGAGGACTTCCTCTCCATCTTCGACGCCCACGTCATCATCCTCAAGGACCCGTCCCTTTTCAACAACGCCGCGGCCCACATTCGCAACGAGCGGGTGAACGCCGAGTATGCCTTCCAGGGATCCATCCAGGACATGGTGAAAGGCCTCATGGCCACGGATGACGCCTACTTCCAGGAGCGGGCCACCGACCTGGAGGACCTGCGGCGCCGGACCATCGAACATCTCGCGGGGACCGGGGCCGAGGAGAGGAAGTGGAGCGGCGAGAACCTGGTCCTCCTGGCCGACACCCTCACCCCGTCGGAGACGGGCGCCATGCACCACGCGCCCATCGTGGGCTTTGCCACGGAGCGCGGCGCGCGGACGTCCCACACGGCCATCATCGCGAGGTCCCTGGAAATCCCGGCCGTGGTGGGCGTGAAAGGCCTCATGGGGGCAGCCACGTCCGAGGGTTCGGTGATCGTGGACGGCCTATCGGGGGTGGTCATCCTGGACCCCACCGAGGAGGAGATCGCCGAGTACCGGCTCCGCGCCGAGGCCTACAAGGAGCAGCGCCGGCAGATCCTCTCCCACGCCAGGGCGGAGGCCCGAACCATCGACGGGCACAGGATTCTCGTGCTCGCCAACGTGGACCTCACGGATGAGGTGAAGAGCGCTATCGAGGTGGGGGCCAACGGCGTGGGCCTCTACCGGAGCGAGTTCCTCTTCCTGGACTGCTCCCCGGACCTGCCTTCGGAAGACCAGCACCTTGCCTATTACAACCGCATCGCCGAGCCCTTCTTTCCGCACCGAGTGGTCATCCGCACCCTGGACCTGGGCGGCGAGAAGTACTTCCACTCCGTGCTGGACAAGAGCGAGCGAAACCCCGTTCTGGGCGTGCGGGCGGTCCGGTTCTGCCTCCTGCACCCGGAGGTGTTCAAGACCCAGTTCAGGGGTCTGCTGAGGGCTTCGGCCAAAAAGAACGTGGCCATCCTCATCCCCCTCATCACCAACCTGGAGGAACTGAAGCAGTCCCTGGTCCTCCTGGAGGAGTGCAAGGCCGAGCTCCGGGCCAAGAAGGTCCCCTTCGACGAGCACGTCCCCGTGGGGATCATGGTGGAAGTGCCCTCCACGGCCCTGACCTCGGAAGCCTTCGCCCCCCTGGTGGACTTCTTCAGCATCGGCACCAACGACCTGATCCAGTACCTCCTCGCCATCGACCGCAACAACGACTCCGTGGCGCACCTCTACGACCCCATGCACCCCGCGGTCCTCAAGTGCCTCGCCGCGGTGGGCGAGGCGGCGGCCAAGGCCGGCAAGCCCGTGGCCGTGTGCGGCGAGGTGGCGGCCGACACCCGCATGACGCCCCTCCTCATCGGCATGGGCGTGACGGCCCTCTCCATGACCCCCTCCTCCATCCTGGACGTGAAGGCGCGCGTGCGGAACCTCTCCCTCAAGGCCTGCCAGAAGCTCGCCAAGAAGGCGCTCCAATGTCACTCGGGGCCTGAAGTGGGCGAACTCGTGGACGCGTTCATCGAGAAGGGCGACAAGGCACTGTAAGGATCGAGTCAACGAGTCAACGAGCCAACGAGTCAACGCAAGAGCGATGCTGTGCTCTTGATGGCGGGAGGCTTCCCGAGCCTCTTGCTCATTTGGCTTGAGGCCTTACCGACTTGTTGCCTGGTTCACTCCTTGCTCGTTGTCTCGTTCCCCCGTTGGCTCGTTGGCTCGTTGTCCCATTGGCTCTATCCCCTCAGCATCCGTGTCTCACCCTGGCGAGGGGTTCCCCCAGGAGGAGGGACAGGAGGCGGTCGGCGCCGAGGGCGATGCCGGCGCAGGGGGGGAGGTGGCCGACGGCTTCGAGGAACTGGGCGTCCGCGGGATGGGGCGGCTTGCCCCCGGCCCGGCGCTCGGTTTGGTAGGCCTCGAATCGCCGCTGCTGCTGCCGCGAGTCGGTGAGCTCCGTGTAGGCGTTAGCCAGCTCCACTCCCGCGGCGTAGAGCTCGAAGCGGTCCGACACGCGGGGATCCTGGGGGTTCAGCCTGGCAAGGGCCGCCTGGAAGGCAGGGTATCCCACCAGGGCCACGGGACGGCCCATCCGGGCCAGGGCCGGCTCCACTTCCGACACCATGAGGAAGGAGAAGCAGTCGTTCTCGCTCCAGCCCCCATCCGCTTCGGCGCCCCTGCTCCGCGCCGCGCGACGCCACGCGCCGAGGGTATGCAGGTCCCGCCAGTCCTCGCCCGCGAACCGCGCGAAGGCCTCCCCGAGGTCCATCACCTCGATTCCCGCCGTGAGGTCGCAGCGGAGGCCCCCTCGCTCCAAAACGCCGCCGGGCAGAAACCGCCGCCCTACCTCATCGAGGAGGGCCGCGCAGTCCGCCAGGATGGCCCCATGGTCCTGCCCCGCCCGGTACCACTCCAGCATGAGGAACTCGGGGCTGTGTCCACGGGATGGGGGCTCGTCGCGGAAGGCGGGGGCGAGGCAGTAGCACCGCTCCACGCCCGATGCGAGGAGCTTCTTCAAATAGAACTCGGGAGAGGTGGGCAGGAAGGCCATCCGCCCCGTGGCCCAGCCCCGCGCTTCGAAGGGATCAAGGTGCGGTTCCATGCCCGCCGCGGGGACGAGGAGCGGCGCGTCCACCTCGAGAAAGCCGCGGGAGAGGAAGAAGGAGCGCACCTGGTGGAGGAACAGGGCGCGCGCCTCGAAGAGCGGGCGACGAGAAGCGAGGTCCTGCAAAAACGCCGGTGGGTCCAAGTCAGCCTCCCGCACCCATTGTGGCCCGTGGGCCCGATCCCGGCAAGGTGCGGCACGCCGCAGGGCGGATGCCGCCCGCCGCGAGGACGACCGACAGACTTCCGCCCCCCGGTCCTTTTCCCCTATACTAACGGATGGAGGATCTATGCTGACGCGGGAAGAGTTTGACAAGCTGCAATCCCTCGCCCGCCTCCGTCTGAGCGAAGAGGAGGGCCGCTTGCTCGTGGGCCACCTGGAGCGGATCCTCCTCTACATCCGGCGCCTCGAGACCCTCTCGGCAGGGGCCTCCCTGCCGCCGGCGGAAGAAGGCGGAGCACGGCTGCTCCTGAGGGCCGACGAGCCCAACCCCGGCCTCTCCGCCGAGGAGGCGCTCTCCGCGGCCCCGGACTTCGGGTCGGGCGCCTTCCGCGCCCCCTGGATTCTCACCTCCGAGGACCCCGAGTGACCGCACTCCACTGGTCTACGGCCCGGCAACTCCGGGACGCGGTGGGGGCGGGAGAGATCTCCTGCCAGGAGATCGTCCGGCACCACCTGAACCGCATCGAGGCCCTCAACCCTGCCCTCAACGCCTTCCTCACCGTCACCCCCGAGGGCGCCCTGAAAGAGGCCCGCCGGTGGGACGCGGCACGGGCCCAGGGCGAGCCCCTGCCTCCCCTGGCGGGAGTCCCCGTTGTCCTGAAGGACAACCTGTGCACCCGCGGGGTCCGGACCACCTGCGGCAGCCGTATCCTGGAGACCTATGCGCCCCCATATGACGCGACGGCCGTGGAGCGGCTCAGGGCCGCGGGGGCTATCATCTTGGGCAAGGCCAACATGGACGAGTTCGCCATGGGCTCCTCCACGGAGAACTCGGCCTTCGGCCCATCGAAAAACCCGTGGGACACCTCCCGCGTCCCCGGGGGCAGCAGCGGGGGCAGCGCGGCGGCCGTGGCCGCGGGCTTGGCACCCCTCGCCCTGGGCTCGGACACGGGAGGTTCGGTGAAACAGCCCGCGGCCCTCTGCGGCCTGGTCGGGATGCGGCCAACCTACGGCCGCGTGAGCCGACACGGCCTTGTGGCCTTCGCCAGCTCCCTCGATCAGGTGGGCCCCTTCAGCCGTACGGTGGAAGACAACCTCCTCCTCCTTTCCACCATCTCGGGACACGACCCCCGGGACAGCACGAGCGCGGAGCGCCCGGCCCTGGACGGGTTGATGCCCGATGATGGCGTCGCGGGGCTGCGCGTCGGACTCCCCAAGGAGCACTTCGGAGAAGGGGTCGATCCCGAAGCGGCGGAAGCCGTGCGGCTGTGCGCCCGCCTCCTGGAGGCCGCCGGGGCGAGGGTGGAAGAGGTTTCCCTCCCGCACGACGACTTGGCCGTAGCCACCTACTACGTCCTCGCGGACGCCGAGGCCTCCTCGAACCTGGCCCGCTATGACGGGATCCGGTACGGCCTTTGTGCCTCCCGGGACGACCTCGCGGAGCAGTATGAGGCGACCCGCGGAGAGGGCTTCGGGGCGGAGGTCAAACGGCGCGTCCTTCTGGGCACCTTCGTCCTCTCCTCGGGGTACTACGAGGCCTACTACGGCAGGGCGCTATCGGCCCGCGCCCTCTGCCGGCAGGACTTCGAACACGCCTTCGAGCGCGTGGACCTCCTCCTGGGGCCCACGTCACCCACTCCGGCTTTCTCCCTGGGGGCGAAGGTGGACGATCCCCTCGCCATGTACCTCAGCGACGTCTTCACCATCCCCTCGTGCCTGGGCGGATTTCCCGGCCTCTCCTTCCCCTGCGGATTCTCCTCCTCCGGACTTCCCCTGGGGGCCCAGCTCGTGGGGCCCAAGTGGACCGAGGGGACCGTCTACCGCGCGGCCCTCCACCTGGAGCGGGTGCTCGGCCTCACGGACCGGCACCCGGAGGCGGCGTGATGCGCCGGGCCCTGGGGCTGTTCCTCCTGATCGCATCCCTTCTCGGCCTCGCCATCCCCGCGGCCGCGGCGGGCGAGCGCGCCTTCTACGTGACCACCAAGGAAGGCCGCCGGGCCTGCATCGAAGGGGCGCTCTTCCTGCGCGTCCCCGTCCCCAAGAAGGGTGGCTTGCCCGCGGTGGCCAAGCGGTACACGGGAGGCTCGGAGAACGCCGCGGACATCCTCAGGGCCACGGGCCTGTCGGCCAAGACCAAGAAGCGCCCGGTGGAGGTCCGCATCCCCATCGACCTCCTCCTACCGCCCTATCGGGACGAGGTCCTGGAGGCCCTCTTCCCGGACGACGAAAGGGGGTCCGACGGCTGGCACCACACCTGGGGCGGAAGCCCCTTGGGAGAAAAGGAAAACTGGAAGGACATCGCCCGCTGGTTCGCCGGGTCCCCCAAGCGCGCCGCCGAGCTCCAGCGGGCCAACCCCAAGGCGGGAGGACGCCCCAAGACGGGGACGGTGGTCCTCGTCCCTGAAGGCGTCCTGGTGGACGCCCTGGCGGAAATCGAACCTCCCGCCGCTCCGGTTCCCCCGACCACCCCTCGCCCGGGCGCAGCCCAACCCGCGCAGGTGCAGCCCGCGCCAGCAGCTCCGGCCCCGGCGCAGCCACCCGGCACCACCCAAGAGCAGGCGTGGATCGTGACCCCGCTCCCGCCCGGATTCGTGGGCCCGCCCAGGGCCGAACCGGCACCTAAACCCGAGCCCGCGCCACCAACCCAGGCGGGCCCCGGCCTCCCGCCCGCTCCCCCGAAAGCCTCCGGCGCCCTCGTCGGGGCCCCGGCCGTCCCCCTCACTTACGGGAGGGATGACCAGGGCGAATACGCGATCTACCACCTGCAGGCGGGGGAGGCCCTCTACAGCGCCGTAGCCGTGCGGTTCACGGGGACCGTGGGGGCGGAAGACGTGAACGCCTTGGCCAGGGAGATTGCCAGGCGCTCGGGCATCGAAAACGTGACGAGCATCCCCGTGGGCTACCCCGTGAAGATCCCCATCGAGGACCTCCTGCCCCAGTTCCTGCCCGTCACGAGCGAGCGGTACCAGGCTTGGGCGAAGAACCAGCGCGAGCTGGGCAAGGTGACCAACACGTACAAGAACTCGGCCCTGGACGGGGTCGTGGTCATCCTGGATCCGGGGCACGGCGGGCTGGACCGGGGCGCCATGGCCCACGGCGTCTGGGAGGACTCCTACGTCTACGACATCGCCTGCCGGGTGCGGGAGTCCATCGAGCGGCGGACCAAGGCCCGCGTCCTCATGACTCTCCTCGTCCCCAGCCTGGGCTACAAGCCCGTGAACAAGCCCGACCTCGACCCCAACAAGGACGCCGTCGTCCTCACCCACCCCTGGTTCAGGCTCACCTCCTCCAGCGAGACCAAGGTCGAGGTGAACCTCCGGTGGCACCTTGCCAACCAGTATTTCGAGCGTCTCCAAAAGGAGGGGGTGCAGCCGGAGCGGGTTGTCTTCTCCTCCATCCACGCCGACTCCCTTCACCCCTCCCTCCGGGGCACCATGTTCTATATCGCGGGAACCGACTACCGCCCCGACCGCTGGTGCTCCTCGGGAGAAAGCT
>JAKAJA010000105.1 GCA_021814085.1 Acidobacteriota bacterium
TCTGGCCCCAGGGCGGCGAGCTCGTGAAGCAGCTTCGCAAAGATGGCGTCGCGGCGACCTTCGTGAGCGGGGACGGCTGCTTCGATCCCCAGTTCCTGCCCGTGGCCGGCAAGGACGCGGAAGGGGTCCTCGTCACCTTCATACCGGATCAGGCGAAGCTACCCACGGCCAAGGAAGCACTGAAGGCGATCAAGCAGCACGGTCACGTCGGACCCTACTCGCTGTATGCCTACAGCGCGGCCAACGTGGCCCTTCAGGGCATGGCCAAAGCCGGCTCCACGGACGGCGTGGAGGTGGCCAAAGCCCTCCATTCCATGGAGGTCGACACCCCCTTCGGCATGATGAAGTTCGACGACAAGAACGACCCGCAGCAGTCTCCCTACGTCATGTGGCAGGTGGTGGGCGGGAAGTTCGTCGAAGCGCCCAAGGATGTGCCCCCCGCGCCCGCTCCAGCGGCGGCGCCGGCGACTACTCCAGCCAAGTAGTCATTCGCTCCTTGATTTCCGCAGGGCCGGGGTCCCATCCCCGGCCCTTTTCCGTTGGCTTCATACCAACTTGCCTTCAATGTTGGAGTGATTTCTCTCTCCTGCAGGCCGGCCACACTTCCCGGCCGGGGCGAGGATTGGTATCCTCGCCTACGGGAAGGAAACGACGGACGGCAAGTTGGTATCAGGGACCCTTCCGCCCCCCGGCAACTTGCGAATTTTCAGCCTTGTGGGCTATCCTGAATAGCTAAAACAGGGAGGTTCACCATGTCCCTTCGTCCCCGACCCGGATGCACCGCGGCCCTGCTCCTCCTCGCATTTGCTTTCCTTTCGGGGTGCGCGGGAGATGAGGGCAAGACCATCCGGGTGGCCTGCGCCGGCCCCATGACGGGCGAGCAGGCCAAACAGGGGCGAGACATGGAAGAGGGGGCCGCCCTCGCCGTGGAGGAGTGGAACGCCAAGGGTGGCGCGCTCGGCAAGAAGATCGAGCTCCTCGTGTACGACGACGCGCAGGATCCCAAGCAGGCCAACGCCGTCGCCAACAAGATGTTCACCCAGGGCGTTGTGATCGTGGATGGCCACTACAACTCCTCGTGCACCATACCCGCTTCGGAGGTTTACAACCAGCGCAAGATGGTCTGCCTCACCCCCGCATCCACCAATCCCCAGGTCACGGACCGCCGCTATCCCACCATCTTCCGGGTCTGCGGCCGGGACGACCAGCAGGGGAAGGCCGGTGCGGAATGGGTGGTGAAGCACATGCCAACCGCGAAGGTGGCGGTTCTCGACGACAAGACCACCTACGGCCAGGGCCTCGCGAGGGAGTTCCAGAAAAGCTACGAGACCCTCTCCGGCAGGAAGGTCGTCTTCGCCGGGGTCATCGTGAAGGAAGACCAGGACCACACTTCCGTTCTGACCACCCTCAAGGGATACGAACCCGATCTGGTTTACTTCGGAGGCCTCTACCCCCAGGGCGGCCTCATCGTGAAGCAGATGCGCCAACTGGGGATCAAGGCCTCCTTCATGAGCGGGGACGGCACGTACGACCCCGAGTTCATCAGGATCGCCGGGGCGGAGAACGCGGAGGGCTCCTACCTCACCTTCATCCCCGATCAGGAGAAGATCCCCACGGCCGAGCGCGTAGTCGAGGCTTACAAGAAACGCTTCGGGGAGGTGGGGCCCTACTCGCTCTACTCCTACGAAGCCGTCAACATCGCCCTCCAGGGCGTGGCCAAGGCGGGCACCACGGACGGGCTCAAGGTGGCCCAGGCCATCCACGCCATGGCCTTCGACACGGTCTTCGGCCCCATGAAGTTCGATGACAAGGGCGACGTTCTGGTCTCCCCTTACGTCATGTGGCAGGTGCAAGGCGGAAAGCTCGTCCAACTCCCGCCTGATTCATGATTCCCGGCGGCGCCCTCCTCCAGCAGATCGTGAACGGCCTCACCGTGGGGGCCGTGTACGCCCTCATCGCCCTGGGCTACACCATGGTTTATGGGATCATCGAGCTCATCAATTTCGCGCATGGCGAGATCTACATGATCGGGGCCTACGTGGGGACCATCTCCGCGGGAGTCTTCCTGGCCGCGGGGCTTCCCGTGTGGGCCTCCCTGGTCCTGGCCATCGCCACCGCCGCGGCGCTCACGAGCTTGTACGGTCTCTCCGCGGAGCGCCTGGCCTACCGCCCGCTCAGAAAGGCGGGCCGCCTGGCCCCCCTCATCTCCGCCCTCGGCCTGTCCATCTTCTTTCAGCAGTACGTCTTCCTGGCGCAGGGCGCCAAGGATAAGGTCTTCCCCGCGGCCATCACCTCGGGGGGATTCGTCCTGGGCTCCGTGCGGGTGGCTTACATCCAGGTGGCCATCATCCTCGTGGCGGCGGCCCTCATGGTGTCGCTCCAGGCCTTCGTGGGGAAGACCCGCATGGGCCGGGCCATGAGGTGCACGGCCCAGGACCCTGTCATGGCCTCCCTTGTGGGCGTTCCCGTCAACCGAGTCATCGCCCTCACCTTCGTCATCGGCTCCGCCCTCGCCGCCGTGGCGGGCGTCCTCGTGGTTATGTACTACGGCAAAGTGAACTACCTCGCGGGCTATGCCGCCGGCCTCAAGGCTTTCACGGCCGCCGTCCTGGGAGGCATCGGCAATATCCCTGGCGCCATGCTTGGGGGTCTCTTCCTGGGCGTCGTCGAGAGCCTGGCCGCGGGATACATCGGGGGCGAATACAAAGACGTGGTGGCCTTCGTCATCCTCGTCCTCGTGCTCATCGTGAGGCCACAGGGGCTTCTCGGAGTAAGGGTTCCAGACAAAATCTAGGGGGGTCGCGCTTCTTTCCATGATCGCCGCCAAGAGCCAGAGAGCCCACGCGCCCAAGGGCCCACGAGCCCACGATGCCAAACGCCCTTGTTGTCCCTCGTGGACGCATGGATTCGTGAGCGCGTGGACGCTGTCCCGGCGGGGCAAAACGGCGGGGACATGAGGAGCGCTCCTCTGGGCACGGCCTACCGTGTAGCAGCGTGGACTGCGGTCTTCTACCTCATGACCCTGCCCCTCTTGGGTCCACTGCGCGCCCTCTGGGTGGCCGTCGCCGCCTTCGCCATCCAGGCCGTCGTCCTCTTCGGCAAGATCTCCCCCGCCCACCGGGAGCGGTTCCTCTCCGTGGTCGGGGGCCGAACCCACCTCGCCTCGTGGCTCGATTCCCGGCCCGCCTGGTTCAGGACGGCCGTCCCCGTGGCCATCCTCGCAATCGTTGCCCTCTCAGGCCTGGGCATGAGCCCCTACACTCTCGACGTGGCCACCAATGCGGGGATCTACGTCCTCCTCGCGCTGGGCCTCAACATCGTGGTGGGCATGGCGGGGCTCCTCGTGCTCGGGTACATCGCCTTCTCCGCCGTGGGAGCCTACACCTACGCCATCCTCAACACCCAGATGCATTTGTCCTTCTGGCTCGCCCTGCCCATAGGGGGGGCGCTGGCCGCCTGCTTCGGCCTCCTCCTGGGGCTCCCCACGCTCCGCCTACGGGGGGACTACCTCGCCATCGTGACTCTAGGCTTCGGGGAGATCACGAGGATCACGCTCAACAACTGGAACTCAGTGACCAACGGGCCTAACGGCATCCTGGGTATCTCTCCTCCGTCCTTCTTCGGGTTCCCCTTCACCCAGCCGAAGCACTACTTCTACCTCGTGCTGGTGATGGTGGCCCTGACGGCCTTCTTCTCCCGGAGGCTCGAGCGGAGCCGCCTGGGCCGGGCTTGGGTGGCCATGCGAGAGGACGAGACGGCGGCCGAGTCCATGGGGGTGCCCACCCTCAAGCTCAAGCTCCTGGCCTTCACCCTCTCGGCCTTCTGCGGCGGCGTGGCGGGGGTGGTCTTCGCGAGCAAGCAGCTCTTCATCAGCCCCGAGTCCTTTAATTTCCTCGAATCGGTCATGGTGCTGTGCATGGTGGTCTTGGGCGGCATGGGTTCCGTGCCCGGGGTCATTCTCGGCGCGGTGCTCCTTTCCTTCCTCCCGGAGGTCCTGCGGGGGGCCGCGGAATACCGCCTCATCGTCTTCGGCGCGGCCATGGTCCTCCTCATGCAGTACCGCCCCCAGGGGATTTGGCCCTCCTCGAGGCGTTTCGAAGAGTTCAGGCAGGAGAAGTGAGCGTGAGCGAAGCCCTCTCCATCCACAACCTGACCATGCGCTTCGACGGCCTCACTGCGGTGGACCGCATGGATCTCACCCTGCTGGAAGGGCAGATCGTGTCCCTCATCGGGCCCAACGGGGCGGGAAAGACCACCTGCTTCAACTGCGTGACGGGGCACTATGCTCCCACGGAGGGGACGGTCCGCCTCGGCGGGACGCAAACCCTGTCCGGGTCTCCTCCCCACGTCATCGCAAGAAAGGGTGTAGTGCGGACCTTTCAGAACATCCGCCTCTTCCCCGCCATGAGCGCCTTAGAAAATGTCATGGTGGGCCGGCACTGCCGCACCAAGGCCGGGGTGTTCGGCGCGCTCCTCGATCCCCCATCCGTACGCAAGGAGGAGCGGGCGATCCGCGACCGCGCCGTGGACCTTCTCGCCTTCACGGGGCTCGCCGAGTTCCGCGACCACCAGGCCAGGAACCTGCCCTACGGGGCCCAGCGCCGTCTGGAAATCGCGCGGGCCCTCGCCGCGGAGCCCAGAGTCCTCTGCCTGGACGAACCCGCGGCGGGGATGAACCCCCGGGAGACGGCCGGCCTCGTGTCCCTCATCGCTTCCATTCGGGACAGGGGGGTCACCGTCTTTCTCATCGAGCACCACATGAACGTGGTCATGGCCATCTCGGACCGCGTGGCCGTCATGGATCACGGAATCAAGATCGCCGAGGGCGCGCCGGCCCAGGTCCAGAAGGACCCCAAGGTGATCGCCGCCTACCTGGGCGAGGAAGACCACCATGCTTAGGCTGGAGGGTGTCCGGTGTTCCTACGGCGCCATCGAAGCCCTTAAGGGTGTGGACCTGGAGGTCCCCAAGGGCACCATCGTGACCCTCATCGGATCCAACGGGGCGGGCAAGAGCACGACCCTCATGGCCATAAGCGGCCTTCGTCCCCTGAGCTCTGGGAGCATCACCCTTGACGGCGAACCCATCCACGACCTCCCGCCCGAGGCCATCGTGGCGCGGGGGGTCATCCAGGTGGCCGAGGGGAGGCGCATCTTCACGCGCATGAGCGTGCGCGAGAACCTCCTCATGGGGGCCTTCCTCCGCAGGGACCGGGCGGCCATCGAGAAGGACATGCACCATGTGATGGATCTCTTCCCGGTCCTGCGGGAGCGTCTGGAGCAAAATGCAGGGACCCTCTCGGGGGGCGAGCAGCAGATGCTCGCCATCGGGCGCGCCCTCATGGCCCGCCCGCGCCTCCTCCTTCTGGACGAACCGTCCCTTGGCCTGGCCCCGTCGCTGGTCAAGGCCATCTTCACCATCCTCGAAGAGATCCATGGGGAAGGGGTGACCCTCCTCCTGGTGGAGCAGAACGTGCACCGCGCCCTCAAGATCGCGCACGACGGCTACGTCCTCGCAACGGGCACGGTGGTCCTGCACGACACCCCCGAGCGGCTCCTCCAGAACGAGGAGGTCAAGCGGGCCTACCTGGGGGATGAGTAAAGAAATGTCGAATGTGGAATTTCCAATGTCGGATGTGGAATGTCGAATGTCGAATCTGACAATATCCATCTGGCTTCGTATTTTATACAATCGCCATTCGCCATTCGCCATTCGCCATCAGCTCTGCACAGCATGACCCGCCCCAAGGGCTTCACCCTCCTCATGCTCCTCTTCCCCTTCCTCTGGGCGGGGTCTTTCATCGCGGGGAAGTGGGCCCTGCAGGACTTCTCGCCCGAGATCACCACCCTCCTCCGCTTCGCCATGGCCACCCTGATCCTCGGCCCTTTCGCCTTCAAGAAGAAGGCGGAGCCGGGAGCCTGGTCGGCGCGCACCCTCGCGGTGGTCTTCCTCCTTGGGGTCACGGGCATGTTCGCCTACCACCTGCTTTTCTATTACAGCCTCAAGTTCACCACGGCGGGGAACTCCTCCCTGATCATCTCTACGGACAGCCTCATCACGGTCCTTCTGGCGGTGGTCTTTCTGAAAGAGAAACTCACGTGGCGCAAGGGCGTGGGCGTCGCTATGGGATTCGCGGGGGTCGTCTGGGTGGTGTCTGACGGGGCCCTTGGGCATCTCCTCACGAAGGGGCCCAACCTGGGGGATCTCATGGCCTTCGGGGCAGCCCTCTCCTGGGGGGTCTACAGCGTCCTGTCCAAGCCCATCGCCCACAAGTTCCCCTCCTTCGACCTGTCCCTCATGACCTACGCCGTGGCCGGGGTCCTCCTTCTCCCCTGGCTCTTCACTGGACAGGCCGTGCACAGCCTCGGCGCGGCCACGTTCCGGGGGTGGGCGAGCGTGGCCTACATGGCCCTCTTCGCCACGGGCATCGGGTACTTCCTCTACCTGAAGGGGATCCATGTCCTAGGGGCGGTGGCCACGGCCAAGTTCATCTTCCTAGTCCCCGTCTACGTCCTGGGCATGGCCTGGCTCTTCCTGGGCGAACCTGTCCCTCCGCACAAGGTCTTC
>JAKAJA010000106.1 GCA_021814085.1 Acidobacteriota bacterium
TGCTCATCTCGGGCGTCCAAGGATCGACCGATGCGGCCACCTGGTTGAAGGAAGTATCGGACGGCAATCTCAATCCGCTGACGCCGACCACCGTTGTGGCATCCATAGGCGGGGGATACGCCGTGGCAGGCTACACCACCGCATACGGGGCGTGGAATGACGCCGCGGTCCTCATGAAGCTGGACGAGAACGGTGTCCTCCAGTGGCAGAAGGTCATCGGGTCAACGAACAACGAGTTCGCGTACGCCCTCGCACAAACCTCGGACGGCGGCTACGTGTTGGCCGGGAGATCCAATAGCTTCAGCCCAAGCCATTACTTCTCCATGTGGGTCATCCGCTTGGACCAAGCGGGTGACCTCATCTGGCAGAAGTACTACGCCCTGGGTAACGACGCCACTGCCCAGGGAGTCATGCAGACCGCCGATGGCGGCTACGCTGTGGTGGGCATGGCCCAGCTCACCTACGGCGGGACCTACAGCGCAGTATTCCTCAAGCTAAACGCCGATGGAACGATCCAGTGGCAGGAGACCCTCTCGGGCGCGGGAGGCGGCCAATTCGCAAGCGTGCTGCAGACCTCCGACGACGGGTATGCCGTGGCCGGAGCCTTGAAGGGCTCGGGCTCGGGTGCCAATTACGATTTGTGGCTGGTTCGCCTCGACTCGGGCGGCGCGGTCTCCTGGCAGAAGCGCTGGGGCGGCTCGGGCGACGACTACGGGACCACGGTCCTCGCGCTCCCGGCAGGCGGGTTCCTCCTCGGCGGCAACGCGCGCGAGGCCTCCGATAAGCCGGCCCATGCTTGGCTCGTCGCCGTGGACACCAGCGGGTCGGTTCTATGGGAGAAGAGCTACGGCGGGACGAGCACCGAAAGCCTGGGGCAGGTCATCCGGGACGGCGACAACTTCGTCGCCGCAGGGGCCACGTACAGCTTCCCCAGTTCAGGCTCGCCCCGCTTCTGGCTCTTCGAAGTGGACGGGTCCGGCGCGATTCAGTGGCAGCGAAAATTCTCTCACGGGAACGCCAGCCAGATCGAAAAGCTGACCGGGGTGGCGCTCTCGCCCGGCAGCGGGTACGTCGCGGTAGGCCCCACTGGGCAGTTCCACGGCGGGTGCGCCGGCGGTTTGATCCTGAAGACCGATGGGACCGGGAGCCTCGGCGGGGCAGGGACGTGCCTCACCGAGACGGCCACGACGGTGACCCCTGTCGATCCCTTCGCATCCACTCAGACGCCCGCCGTCTCGCCCGTGGCGGCCCACGCCAGCGCGGCGACCACGACGGCGTCCTGCAGCGCCTTCGCACCAGAGGTCAAGACCTGTGACCCCCAATCGACGCTCGCCCCCGTCGGCTTGCCCTCCATTACGGCCGTGGACCTCGATGACTGCGCAGACACGGGAGTGCGCATCTCCTGGCCCAGCGACCCGAGTGATTGGGGCGATGCGGGAACTGGCGACCGAACCTACGACATCCTCCGGGACGGGTTGCTCCTGGCATCGTGCATTCACTACGGGACGACGAGCTACGTGGACACACAGGGCACGAACAACGTGAGCTATGCCTACGCCGTCCGATACAGCAATGGGGGAGACCTCGTGGGAACGACCAGTTCGGCCTATGCGATGGACGCGGTTTCCCTGCCCGCGCCGCCTACGAACGTCAATGCAGCGGACCACGACCCCTACCGTGCCACGGGCGTGGACCTCTCCTGGTCGGAGCCCTCGGACTGGGGTGACACGGGCCGAGACCAGAACCTGCGCGGCTACCGGATCTACCGCAACGGTGCCTCCCTCGGATTCCTGTTGTCTGCCGGGGACTCTTCTTTCAGGGACACCGCCGGTCCTATCAACCCCATGTTTTCTTCCTCGTACCAGATCGCGGCGGTCAACGCCTGCGGAAACGAGATGGCCTCGGCCTACGCCTACGCCTCCGACGCGGCCTCGCCGCCGGGAGAGGCCAGCGGAGCCGGACACCCGATGAAGGCCTCTAGGGGCCCGTCCACCTCCGTCACCCTCACCTATGCCCCGGGGGGGTGCGCCACGGCTGCCGCCGTCTACTGGGGGCTCTGGAACGCCTCCATGCCCGGCGTCAACTGGACTGGATCGGCCTGCCTCCTGGACGCTTCAGGCAGTGCGGTTTTCGACCCGGGTGACCCGCCCTCCGGGCAGTTCCTCTATTTCGTTGCGGTGGGCAACAACGGCGCTGCCGAGGGCTCCTACGGGATGAGCAGTAGTGGCAGCGAACGCCCGAACGCCCATATGACCAGAGCGTGCAACTACCCGCAGAACCTCGGCACCAGCTGCCCCTACTGAACGGCGAAGCAGGCGGTCCTGGCCTGGTCTGGTCAAGAGACTCCATGCAGACATGTTGAGTACGGACAGGGCGTTCCGCATATTCCTCGCTCCCTGAAGCGTGGGAACAGGGAGCAGGGAGCGGGGAGCAGGGAGCATGCGTTCCGATAGCGTTTCTGTTCTTCCCTACTCACCTCATCCCCTAACCACCTACTCACGTTTTATTCGGGAGCAGGGAGAAAGACCATTCCACCCAGGAGGGTTCATTCCTCTGGCGGTTCGGGACGGGTGGGGAAAATGTCGCGCTTGATCATGCGGATCTCCGTCCCCCCTTTGCGGTACTGGACTTCATCCATGAGCTGGTTGATGAGGAACACCCCTCGGCCGCCGCGCCGGTAAAGCTGCTGCCCATCGACGGGGCTCGGGATCTGGCTGGGATCGAAACCGGCCCCAGGGTCCCGCACGACGATGAGCATGCCGCGGGTCGGGTCGCATTCCACGCAGATTTCGACCCGCTTGCTGGGGTCGCTCTCGCAGCCGTGGAGGACGGCGTTGGCAAGTGCCTCGGAGACGGCCAGACGGATTTCGAACTCCTGGTCGCTCACGCACCCGATCTCGCCCATGGTGGACATGATCTTGTCCACCACGGGGTAGATGGCCGAAGTCTCGCCGGGAATGTTGACATCCAGCCGCAGGGTCAGGGCCTCTGGATCAAATTCACACGAGTGCCGAACTGCGGGCTCCTCCCCGGGGACTTGGTCTTCGCTCATTGAGGTGCTCTCCATACACATGTTAGTCCCCCGGGCGGTCCCGCGCAACGAGGCGTCACTTCGCTGTGCTAGACTTCAACGAGCTAATCGGGGGGGAACAACCATGCGTCCCTCAGCCATGGTGCTGCTGCTCGTCCTCTTCTTATCCGAGCTCCAACTCTCCGCACAGGAGGCCGGAGGGGCCGGAGGTTCCCTCTTCCCCGCCGTCCTTTCGGGGTGGAAAACCGATGGCGCGACGAGGTCCTTCGGCCGCAAGAACGTCTACGACGAACTGGACGGCGGGGCCGAAGTGTATCTGGAGTACGGGCTAGTGTCGCTAAAAGTCCAGAAGTACTCCAAACCCGGGGAGCCACCCATCACCTTCGAACTCTTCGAGATGGATGGGGCCGCCGGGGCTTACGGGGCATTCACCTTCGAGCAGCAGGACGAGGAGGCGGGCGTCGGGCAGGGCTCGGAGTACGGCGGCGGCCTTTTGAGGTTCTGGCAGGGACGATTCTTCGGCTTCCTCCAGGCCGAACGGGAGACCGCGGCATCGCGAGAGGCTCTGCTGGCATTGGGGAAGGCCGTGGCCTTGCGGTTGGGGCCTCCGGGCAAAGTGCCCACCCTGGTCCGCGCCTTTCCGACAGAAGGGCGGCGCCCCCGCTCGCTCCGCTACGTGCGGTCACCCCTGCTGCTCCAGATCGTGGACCCCAAGATGGAGGGGAACCCGCTGGGGTTGCCCGCGAAGTGCGAGGCGGCCTGCGCGAGATACGGGCCCCGGGGTTCCCCGGAACGCATCCTTATCGCGCGGTTCTCCGATGCGGATGCCGCCCAGAGAGGGCTCACTGGTTTCCAGACGGCCTGTTTCCCTAAGGAAGCCAAATCCGCCGAAGCCATCAAGGATGAAAGCGGATACTCGGCCGCCACGTCGGTCGGACCTTTCCTCGTGGTTGTCAGCGGAGCCCGAGATGCCCTCGCGGCGCAGAAGAGGCTGGAAGAAGTCTTGCATCTCGCGGAGGAGGTGGGCAGATGAGCGAGGGGAAGAACGGCGTCTCACGGAGGGAGTTCATCCAGATTGCGGCTCTCGCGACGGCGGGGGCAGCGCTGGGCCCGTCGGTCCTCGATGCCGCCGAGGAACACGCCAGGAGCGCGAAGGCCAAAACCTTCCCGCAACCGGCGAATTCGGCCAGGGCGAGAGTGGTCCTCGTCAGGGACAAGGCGGCGGTAGACGCGAGCGGCGCCTTCAACGCCACGGTGCTCGCCAGGATGCTCGACGAGGCGATCTGCGCCCTCGCCGCCACCGACAAACCCGCCGAGGCCTGGGGCCGCTTCTTCGGGCCCAAGGACGTGGCGGGCATCAAGACCAACGTCTGGAACTTCCTCGCCACGCCGCCAGAGGTTGAAGACATCCTCAAGAAGCGCATCGCCTCCTGCGGGATTCCCCTGGGCTCAATCAAGGTCACGGATCGTGCCGCTCGGACGGACCTCGCGGCCTGCACGGCCCTGCTCAACGTGCGGCCCGTCCGGACGCACCATTGGGCGGGCGTGGGGGGGTGCATCAAGAACTACATCATGTTCGTGGAGGATCCGAGCGCCTTCCACCCCGACTCGTGCGCCGACCTCGGGGCCATCTGGAACCTCCCCCTTGTAAAGGGGAAGACGAGGCTCAACGTGCTCCTCGCCCTCACCCCCCAGTTCTACGGCAGGGGGCCGCACAGCTTCGACCCGCGCTACGTCTGGGCCTACGGCGGGATGTTTGTCTCGATGGACCCCGTGGCGGTGGACGCCCTGGGGGCCGAATTGCTCCGCCTGAAGCGCATTGAGTCTTTCGGCGAGGACCGCCCCGTCACGTCGTGGAAGCACATCGGACTCGCCGACACGCGTCACGGCATAGGCGTGTCCGACCCCAAGCGCATCGACCTCGTCAAGATCGGGTGGCGGGAAAAGATGCTCCTCGCCTGAGGGCGGCGAACTCGGCCGCGGTCAATCCGCCTGCCGTTTGAGGATGACCAGTGTGCGGTCGTCCGAGAAAGTTTCCTCGCCAACGAAGGCCGCCAGATCGCCCTCGATGGCGCGGGCGATCTCCCGGGCGCCTCCGCGCCGCACGCCGTCTACCACGCCCTGGAGGCGGGCGACGCCGTATTCTTCCCCCGCGGGGTTCCTCGCCTCGATGATCCCGTCGCTGAACAGGGCCAGAACGTCCTCCGGGGCCAGGCTGACGATCTCGCTGCGGTAGGCGGCATCGGGAAACATACCGAGGGGCAGGCCCGTTGCCCCGAACTCCCGGATGGAGCCATCCGCGCGGAATAGAAGGCCCGGGTTGTGCCCGGCGTTGGCGTACTGGACTTTCCCCGAATCGGGTTTGAGAACGGCGAGGAGGCCGGTGGCGTACCTCTCCGGCGCCGTCCGGCGGTGGAGGAGGGCCGACACCCTTGAGAAGATGCGGTCGGGACTCCGGCCCGCTTCGATGGGCGCGGCGCACAGCGCCTCCAGGGAGGCCGTGAGGAGCGCGGCGCCGATGCCCTTGCCCGAGACGTCGGCCACGAAGAGCACGCACTCCTGGCCCTGCCTCCGCCGGATCACCTGGTAGAGGTCGCCCGAGACGATGCGTGAAGGAAGATTGAACGCGCTGATCTCGTAACCGGGAAACTGGGGGATCACCTTGGGATATAGGGCCACCTGGATGGCCCGGGCCAGGGCGACCTCGTCCTCGATGCGCCGCCGCGCGGCGGCCTCCTCGAGGAGGGCCACGTTCCGGATGCGCAAGGCCGCCACCGCCGCGAGGCTCGTGAGCAGCTCCAGGTCGTCCTCCTGGAACCGGCGGGTCGCAGAGCGCGAGCAGAGGGCGATCATCCCCAGAGAAGTGCCGTCCGGGTCGAGGAAAGGCGCGGCGATGAGGCTGTGGATGCCCGCCTGCACCACGCTGTCGGCGGAGCCGAACCGGTCGTCCACCTGGGCGTCCTGGACCAGGGCGGCCTGGCCCTTCACCACCACCTCGTCCGCGAGTGTCTTGGAGCTGAAGAGAGCCTGTCCCTCCGGGGCGACGGTCCGGCTCACGGCGCCGTAGACCGTCCCGTCCTTGCGGGTGAGGAAGACGGCTCCCTCCTCGGGTCTCAGCTGCTGGAACGCTCTGGTCAGGATGAGTTCGAGGAGTTCGTCCAGGCCTACGATTTTCGCCAGGGCCTGGTTCACCTCGATGAGCGGCTGGAGCCTCTCCGCGAAGCGCCGCAGCCGGGAGATCTCTGCCTGGGCGATGGCCTGCCGGCTCATGGCGGCCGCCTTGAGGATGTCCGAAGCGGGACGCATGTAAGACTTGCCCTTCAAGGAGCCCGTGACCGACGACGGCGTCTTGGTGTCATCGAGCCTTGGTCCCACGGTCAGCATGCAATTGCCGAGGGCGATCATGTCCCCGAGGCCGAGGGCCCTCGGGCCGGTGAGGGGTTCACCGTTCAGCCGCGTACCGTTTCGGGAGTGGAGGTCCTCCACCACCCAG
>JAKAJA010000107.1 GCA_021814085.1 Acidobacteriota bacterium
CGGACACGGCCAGCCATCCTGAATGGCGCCCATCCACGGACACCGCCAGGACGGTCTTTCCCTGGGATTCAAGGTCAGCGGCTTGGGCGGCCGCGCCCAGCTGGGCGACACCTTCGTTCGCCAGATAAGCCGATGTGCCTACGACGACGGTCCTTCCTCGAACGGTGGCCTTGACGCCTCGGCCCGGGACGGAGACGAAACGCTCCGCGGGCGCCAGAGCCAATCCGTCCTGCTCGGCCCGAGCCACGACGGCCCTTGCCAAGGGATGCTCACTGGAGGATTCGGCGGCAGCGGCCAGGGACAGGAGATCGCCTCCATCCATCCCTTCCGCGGGGATGACGTCTGTGACTCGGGGTTTCCCCAAAGTGAGAGTCCCCGTTTTGTCGAAGACCACCATCGTCACCCGGCGAGCCGTCTCCAGGGCCGCGGCATCCCGCACCAGGATGCCCATGCGCGCCGCGCGTCCCGTGGCCACCATGAGGGCCGTGGGAGTGGCCAATCCCAGGGCGCACGGGCAGGCGACGATGAGGACGGCCACGGTGTGGAGCAGGGCAGCGGAGAAGGCGGGCGCGGGTCCCAGAAGGAGCCAGAGCGCGAACGTCAGAAGGGCCACGGCTATGACCACGGGGACGAAGACCCCGGCCACCCGGTCCGCGAGCCGCTGCACGGGTGCTTTGGAGCCCTGGGCCTTCTGGACCATCTCCACGATCTGGGAGAGGAAGGTGTCGCGGCCCACTTTCTCGGCCCGCATGACGAAGGCGCCCGTGGTGTTGAGGGTCCCCGCGAAAACGGGAGCATCCTTTTCCTTGGGGACGGGCATGGGCTCGCCCGTGAGCATGGACTCGTCCACGGCGCTCGCGCCCTCCACCACCGCGCCGTCCACGGGCACGTGCTCGCCGGGCCTCACGCGCAGGAGATCCCCCTCGGCCACGGAGGAGAGGCTCACCTCTTCCTCTACGCCGTTCCTGATGCGCCGCGCCCGCTTGGGGGCCAGGTCCATGAGGGACCGCAGGGCTTCGCCGGTCCTCCCCTTGGCCCGTGATTCGAGGGTCCGGCCCAGGAGGATGAGGGCGACGATGACGCAGGCCGTCTCGTAATAGAGGGGTGGCTTCTCGCCCATGGAGGTGAAGGCCGCGGGCCAGAGGGTCCCCGCCAGGCTGGCCCCGAAGGCCGCCAGGGTGCCCACGGCCACGAGGGTGTTCATGTCCGCGCTCAGGTGCAGGAGGTTCACCCACGCCGCTCGGAGGAACCGCCGTCCCGCCCAGAACTGCACGGGCGAGGCGAGGATGAGAAGAATCCAAGGGAGCGTGTGGATGTGCGGAAAACCGGGCACCATGTGGCCCATGGAGAGAACAAAGACGGGAACCGTGAAGAGGAGCGCCACCCAGAGGTCACGCCTCAGTGAGGCGTACTCGCCGGCCTGCCGCTTCTCCTCCCAGTCCTCTAGGGCCGTTTCCTGCTCCTCCGGAACGGCGTAACCACCGGTCGCTACGGCCCGCGCCAGGTCGTCCCGGGTGGCCGTTCCCGCCACCATCCGGACCCGCGCCGAATTGGACGCGAGGTTTGCCGTCGCCGCCAGGACGCCGGGCACCCTGCCCAGGAGTTTCTCGACCCGCGAGACGCACGAAGCGCAGGTCATCCCGCCGATGGGGAGAGTCAGCTCCTGGACAACTACGCCGTACCCGGCCCCTTCGATGGCGGATACCACCGGGCCCAAGTCCGTTTCAGCGGGGTCGTAGGCCACCTCCGCGAAGCCCCCGGCGAAATTCACGGAGGCCTCCTCCACGCGGCCCTTCCGGGCGAGTACCTTCTCGATGCGCACCGCGCAGGCGGAGCACGTCATACCCGATAGGGGAATCCTGAGCCGCTGCCTGGCCATGCCTCACCTTCACCGTGGAGGAAAGCGATCGCCCACGTCATTGAGTGTAACAGGCCGGCGGAGGTTTTCCTTTCGTCTCTCAGCGGAGCCGGACGGCCCCGCGGGCCCCGCGGTGCCCGGCGCCGCGCGAGCGACCGTGGCCCATTTAGGGGAAGGCCCTTAACGCCTTGACGCGACGGCACTTTACCCCTATACTCCTCGGGTGCCACACCCGAGCGCGGAGAGGTGCTGGAGTGGCCGAACAGGACTGCCTGCTAAGCAGTTGTCCGGGCTTAAACCTGGACCGGGGGTTCGAATCCCCCCCTCTCCGCCAAAGGGCTTCTTCGAAGGAATCCACGGCGCGCCGGTTTTCCGGCGCGCGAATCATTTGGGGGGGGACGAGAAGGCCACATCCAGGGCCGCCCCAGAGGCCGCCCCTCTGGGGCCTCTTAGAATCAAGACCCGGGGCATTCCCCCGAAGGCCGGCTTCGTGAGCTAAACCTCGCTTTACAATCTCGCGATGTACTTTTTAAGGTCTCCCTTTGAAGGAAGGGGACCCACCCCGGGAACCGTGGCCTCCCTCGAAACGCAGCGCCCTCTGGGCGCGAGGCTTCTAGGGAGGGCAGGTTCGAATCCCCCCCTCTCCGCCAAATTCCCATGAGGGAAGCTGCGCGCCGCCCCTCTCCGCCAGCCTATTGACATGCGATTCATGCGTCGAGTCTCCGCCCTGGGTGGAACTCCTTCCGCGGATCTTTCTCACCCGGCGCGCCAGAGCCTGCACTGGACCCATGGCAGAAGGACCTGGGAATAAGGGTGAAGGGTTGGGGTTTGGATTTTCTTGGTTTTCGTCAGCTGCAGTCGGGAGCGCCTCCATCGGCCTTCTCCACTGACCAGCGGAAAGCGCGAGCGAGCAATTGTCATGATCCCATTCCACCTGCGACGCCTGGGCGTCATCATGCAGCCGGAGCCCGGGAACCCTTATGAAGAAGGCGGTGTGCTGAATCCCGGTGTCACCCGCGGGCCGGACGGGGGGCTCTACCTGTTCCCCAGACTGGTCGCGAAGGGGAACTACTCGCGCATCGGGATCGCGCGGGTCCTCTTCGACGGCGAGGGAAACCCCAGCGGCGTGGAGAGGCTGGGCTTCGCCCTGGAGCCCGAAGCGGACTATGAACTCCACCCCGGAGGAGGCGGGTGCGAGGATCCCAGGATTACGTTCTTGGAGCCGCTGGGACGCTACGTCATGACCTACACCGCCTACTCTTCACGCGGCCCGCGCATCGCCCTGGCGCAATCACAAGACCTCATTCACTGGACGCGCCTCGGGCTCGCCACCTTCGACCCCTGCGACGGCATCGAATGCACCGCGCAAGATTTCAGCGACATCGACAACAAGGATGGGGTGCTCTTCCCGGCCCTCCTGCCCGACCACCAGGGCCAGCAATCCGTCGCCATGATCCACCGGCCCCTGTTCAGGGGCACCGATGCGCACGAGACCGTGCACCATCCCGCACCGCGCACCGTGGAACTGGCAAGCGAAAGCATCTGGATCTCCTACTGCCCCATGGACGGGTCGGATGGGGAGCGGACCCGCCTGGGCCACTTCCGCTCCCACCACCGGCTCGCGTGCCCGGTGGCGCCCTGGGAGAGGTTGAAGATCGGCGGCGGCACACCCCCTTTCATGACCCCCGAAGGCTGGGTTCTCCTTTACCATGGGGTCTCCGGAACGCCCGAGTCGCCGGGCTACCCCAAGCGGCTCCATTACAACGCCGGGGTGATCGTGCTGGACAAGGAGGATCCCTGGCGCCTGCTCTACCGCTCCCCGAAGCCCATTCTGAGACCGGAGGGAGACGAGGAGCGCGAGGGCGTCGTGGACAACGTGGTCTTTCCCACTGGCGTGGACGTTCGCTCCGATCTGGGGACACCCCGGCGCGTGGACGTTTACTATGGCATGGCCGATTATCGGATCGGCGTCGCCTCGCTCGTCGTCCCAGAGGAACTTCCTCCCGAGGCCCAGGCCGACCCCCCGGGTTGCAAGGTCTGACAAGGGCGGGCCCAACACGGGGCTCTTCCCCCAGCTGGTGGACGAGCCCTCCCAGGAGGTTCCGGTGCCCGAGACGGACAACACCTTCAAAGCCACGATCCGTGCCCAGGCCCTTGGAGGCTACCAGGCGCTGGTCCAGCGCGGGCGGCGGGTTCTGAGCGTCAACGTCGGGCGGGATGCGGCGGTGGGCCTGGATCGCGTCCTCGCGGCGATCCGAAGTTGATGCCTCGGCAGGTCTCCGCGGCCGCGAGAGAGGGGAGGTTGGGACCGTCCCATACAGATCGGTCCCGCAACTCCGCACGACATGGCACCCGTGGACATCCCTTCGAACCTGACCATATAGTATGGGGAGCGCTACTTCTCCCTGAATAAGGAGGTACGGCATGGAACTCGCCATGATCGGTCTGGGCCGCATGGGGGCCAACATGGCCGAACGGCTCCTCAAGGGGGGCCACCGCGTGATCTCCTACGACACAAACCCTGGTGCCGTGGCCCTCATGCGTGACAAGGGCGCGGTCCCGGCGACCTCCATTAAGAAGGCGGCGGAGGCACTGAGCCACCCGAGGGTGTTCTGGATCATGGTGCCGGCGGGCCAGCCGGTGGACGACGTGCTCGAGGCCATCTATGCCGTGGCCGATAGCGGCGATGTTCTCGTGGACGGTGGCAACTCCCACTACCGGGACACCCTCCGGCGGGCGGCGGACGCGTCAACACGGAAGCTGCGCTACATGGACGTGGGCACCAGCGGCGGTATATGGGGCCTGGCGGAGGGTTACAGCATGATGGTGGGCGGTGACAAGGATGCGGTCGAGCTTCTCAGACCGGCGTTGGAAACCCTTGCACCGTCTGGCGACAAGGGCTGGGGCCACGTGGGCCCCGTGGGTGCCGGACACTTCGTCAAGATGATCCACAACGGCATCGAATACGGGATGATGCAGGCCTACGCGGAGGGGTTCTCGATCCTCCAGCACAAAAAGGACTTCGAGCTCGACCTCCATCAGGTTTCCGAAATTTGGCGTTGCGGGAGCGTGGTGCGGTCGTGGCTCCTCGACCTCATGTCCGAAGCGCTCGGCGAGAACCCCGGCCTCGCAGGTGTCGCACCCTACGTGGCGGACTCGGGGGAAGGCCGCTGGACCCTCACGGAAGCCCTGGATCTGAACGTTCCCGCTCCGGCGATCACCGCGGCGCTCCTGGAGCGGATACGCTCGCGGGAGGCGGACTCCTTCGCGGACCGCCTGCTGTCCGTGACGCGCAACAAGTTCGGCGGCCATCCCGTGAAGAGGGACGGCTGAGCCGTGGACGGCGGGCGCGTGTCACCCTGCGTCTTCGTGATCCACGGCGGCCGGGGAGACCTTGCCAGACGAAAACTCCTGCCCAGCATCGCGAGGCTCCTGGACCAGGGCCGGTGGCCGCAAGGGGGCGTCGTCCTCGGGGTGGGGCGCGACCCCGATCACTCGGACGAGGCCTATCGGCGCCTCGCGCTCGAGGCATTGCGCGAGGCAGGTTGCGCGGGCTCGGCGGACTGGTGGAAGGGCCACTGCTACTACCAGCCCGTACCGGACGAAGGCGAGGGCCGATACGAGGAGCTCAAGGGGCGAATCCTCGCCCTGGAGGCCACGCATGCGCTGCCGGGCAACCGGGTCTTCTGCCTCGCCGTTCCTCCCGACGCCGTCACAAACGTTGTAGCCGGGCTGGGCGAAGTGGAATTAAACGGGAGCCGGGGTTGGACGCGTGTTCTCATCGAGAAACCGTACGGGCGCGACCTGGACTCGGCTCGTGAACTCGATGCCTTTGTGCACCGCCAATTCACGGAAGAGCAGATCTACCGGATCGACCACTATCTTGGCAAGGAGACCGTCCAGAACCTCCTGGTGCTCCGATTCGCCAACGCGCTCTTCGAGCCCCTCTGGAACCGGGACCGCATCGACAGCGTTCAGATCACCGTGGCCGAGACGCTCGGCGTCGGGAGCCGCGCTGGCTACTACGACGGTGCCGGGGTCGTCAGGGATATGGTGCAGAACCACTTGACCCAGCTCCTGGCGCTCACGGCCATGGAGGTGCCGGGGTCCTTCCAGGCGGGCGACATCCGCCAGGAGAAAGCCAAACTCCTCAGGAGCGTGTCGCCCATCAAGTTCGACGATGTGGTGCTGGGCCAGTATTGTCCCGGGGATGTGTCTGGAGAGAGCGTGCCCGGCTACCTCCAGGAAAAGGGCATTCCTCCGGAGTCCGTGACGCCCACCTTCGCGGCCATCAAGTTAGAGATCGCCAACTGGCGCTGGCTGGGCGTCCCCTTCTACCTCCGCACCGCCAAGCGCATGCCCAGGCGCGTGTCCGAGATCGTCATCTCCTACCGATCTCCGCCCGTGTCCGTCTTCCAGCCCTTCGACTCCTGCGCCCTCCACTCCAACCTGCTGGTGATCACGATTCAGCCTGACGAAGGGTTTGACCTGCACTTTGAAGTGAAGATTCCCGGCCAACCGCTCGGTATTCAGCGCCAGAAGCTGCGGTTCCGCTACGCCGAGACATTCCGGCCCTTGCCCGATGCATACGAGACGCTGCTCATGGACGTTCTCGAGGGCGACCAGACCCTTTTTGTCCACGAGGACGA